>CAYNMW010000001.1:0-7430 GCA_964398295.1 uncultured Saprospiraceae bacterium
TTTTACACTCCTCTATATTATGGCTACCCACCCGTTTCTGATGAAACGGTTCACTTGCTTTCAATGTCGGTTTTGCCTTGAATTCATCCTTTTAGATAGAACTGTTTATGGCTACCCGCCTGTTTCTGATGAAACGGTTCACTCACTTTCAAGGTATAGAACTGTTTATGGCTACCCACCCGTTTCTGATGAAACGGTTCACTCGCTTACAAGGTCGGTTTACGACCTTGTATCCTGACTACCGTCAGGAACGCTCGTTCATCGTAAGAGTCTGCCATCAAATGGAAAGGGCTCAACATGCACAATCTTTATTTCGTTGAACCAAGTCGACATTGAATTGATCAAGATATTCCAATCATCCTTAACAACAGCAGAAGGGACTCGCATTAGGCCGTGTTTATTATCTAAGCAAAAATGGTCACCAATCTCCTGAATACTTTTCTTGTATTCAATAATAGAATTCCAGCCTATTGGAAGATCATCCAATGATAATTGAAGAATAGGTATTGAATCTGGAATGAAAATTTCCATCATACAGAAATCAAAAATCACTTCTCTAATCTTTAGATGTACCAATACTTCAGCCATTGCCAAGGAGCGATTAGAAGCAGTATAAATCATTTCTGTGCCTTTACTATTCCATCTACCTCCATTAAAAAATGCCCCAAGACCGCTTAGTTCTTCGCTGTGTTTTTGTCTAGCAATTCGATAGACAATCATGCGAAAATGCCATGTTCTATTCTATGCATTATAGTAATCACTAAGTCTTTTCCATAAGAACTGGACAACAGATCAATAGGTCGTTGATCATTGTAAACAAACTTTGGATTGTAAAGCCATTCTCTGAATTGTTCTGCATCTCCAAATACATCAATACCGATCTCTACCACTTCCATAAACGCAAAAATCTTTTCTGTATATATTGGTTTTATGAGAACATCTTCTTTTTGATACCTCAATAAAGTCCTATAAGGAATACCTGTAACCAATGACCAATCTGTAAGAGTAAACGATGTGGCATCAATCAGAGAGAATAAGTAAGTCGAAGAGACACCATGGTCAATCAGTGAGATTAATGTGAGTTTATTGTCAAACAGCTTGGACAATGAATCTCCATAAGTAGTTGCGGGCTCTTCTAATTTGTTAATTGCATTGGTGCTGGTTGCATTGACTATCTCTACATCCAGTAGTTTATTAAGTTTGTCCGTATTAAACATGTGCCAAATATACAATAATATATTCAAAATGGCACATATTCGTTTTTAATACCTCAACATTTTAGCACATTCAGAGCTATCCTCTATGTCATCTCTTAAATAAATCATTTTTTGACCCTTGATAAAGCTTTCAAACAATCAATACCGCTTTTTCGTTGTTTTAAAGTGCGTATGCGATTCATACTTTTATTCTGTTTCATTTATACATGTACTATCTATAGTCAAGTGCCAAGAGCAATTGGTGAATGGACTGATCATCTGCCTTATCAACACGCAAGATGGGTGACACAAAGTGATACCAAGATCATTTTTAGCACCGATTTTTCCGTTTTTACAATTGACAAAGAGGATTTATCCAGGCAAACCATTAGCAAAGAAAATGGCTTAAGTGATATTGGTATTTCCCAGCTCGAGTTCGATCGATTTAATGAACAACTGATCATTGCATACGATAATAGTAATGTCGATATACTTACCCCTGATGCAATCATAAACCTTCCCAATATACTGTCCAATCAAAATATCTCTGGAGACAGAACAATCTATGATATTCATATTATGAATGAGGAAAGTATTCTGCTTGCACTTGGTTTTGGGGTAGTAGAAATACGCTCTCAAACTGTAGACTTTGGTTTCACTACCAGAGCGCCCCGTATGAATGCAATCTCTTCTCGCGACAATATCATCTTTGCAGGATCGGATGATGGTCTGTTTATCTTTGACAGATCATCAACTGGATTTGAAGGTGATTTCAATAGCTGGCCTTCACTAGGTGTTGAGAATGGTCTGCCGCCAGTATATGAAGTAACTGATTTAGTGCGATTTGGGAATAGAATTTATGCCATCATTGATGGAGAATTGTGGTTTGAAGATGGCGACCTCATGTTTAACAAACTACTTTCACCTGATCCAGGCTTCCAACTAATATATATAAGTGCAGATGGTCCAAATCTTTTAGTAGGTCAGCGAAATTCCAACAACCAGAGCAATACAACATTGATAAATGGTTCTGGAGAAATGACTAACATCGATGATGGTTGCATCAACAATACTCTCTATGGACTTGAAGATGAGCAAGGTCGAATTTGGTATGCTGATTTATGGGATTTAATCAGGTTTAATGAAAGCTCATCTGGTGGATGCCAGCAGTTTTCCTTTGATTCACCATTTGCTGAAGAAACATCAGATATAGAAATCAAAGGGAATACTATCTATGTAGCTTCAGGTGGAGTAACTGACAATTTTACATTCTCTTTTTCCAGAAATGGTACGTACATCTTTGAAGAGAATGACTGGACAAATGTCAATCAAAATGAATTTTCCATTTTTAGAACACAAGACATATTGAATTTCTTTAGAGTGCAGCCACACCCAGATTTAGATGTTGTATACATGGGTACTTACTGGGCAGGTTTAGTTGAATTCAATGAGGAAACACAGGAAATTAGGGTCTTTGATGCTGAGAATTCGTCATTGCGAGGTGCCGTTGGGGATGAAGCAAGAGAGCGTGTATCGGGTATGGCATTTGATCAAGAAAATAATTTATGGCTAGCAAATTTTGGTGCGCCAGAACCTATTTCCGTATTGACACCTGAAGGGAATTGGCACAGTTTTAATGTTGGCAACAACAATAATTTGTCAAATGTCGTCATCGATAATTTTGACAATAAGTGGTTTCCTGTATTTGGGAATAATGGAGGTGTTGTTGTTTTTAATCACGGTGATAGAATTGAAGATCCAACAGATGATGAATACAAATTTATATCTCCCAGCAATAGTGAACTTACAACGAATGCCATTAATGATATTGAAATTGACTTGGAAGGGAGTGTATGGGTTGCTACTGAAGAAGGGCCAGTAATATTTGATTGTGGATCAGATCCATTTGATGATGAATGTACAGGTAGGCGTATTAGGGTTCTTCAAGATAGTATTGCAGCTTTTTTATTGGCTGATGTAGATATCAATACCATAGAAGTAGATGGTGCAAATAGAAAGTGGTTTGGTACAACAAATGGAATTTTTGTACAAAATGCTACTGGAGATGAACAAGAACTCAGGTTTACAAGTGAAGACAGCCCACTGTTTGACAACAATATCATCGAGTTAAGTTATAATAGGATTAGTGGTGATATGTGGATAGGTTCTGATAAGGGATTACAAGTGTTCAGGACAAAAACAACCGGTGCAAGACGTGTACATAGTTCGGATGTTATTTCATTTCCCAATCCAGTGCCACCAGATTATGAGGGGCCGATTGCCATTAAAGGATTAGCTAATGATGTCAATGTCAAAATCACAGACATTAACGGCAAGCTAGTATATGAAACAAATTCGTTTGGGGGGCAGGCCATCTGGGACGGCAGAGATTTCCAAGGAAGAAAAGTGGCTACTGGAGTTTATCTTGTGTTTAGTGCAACTACAGATATTTTCTTTGATCCCGATAGTTTTGTTTCCAAAATAATGGTCGTTCGATAATGAAACATTTTGCAAATCCTTTATGTAAAAAATTACCGCTTGTCTAAATAATCGACTAGTCGCTGCTTTAACAAATAATTCCATCCTGCAACTCCACTTTCTCTTGCAAATTCTTTCAGATCATCTGGAAAATCTTCTTCCACCACACAAGACACTGTCAAACTCGATTGTGATTCTGTTATTTTTTCTATTTCAAATAGCACATAAGAATCGCCTATGTGTTCTTTATAATTCCATTGGTATTTAATGTGGGAGTCTACAACCACTTCTTTTACTTCCCATTGATGAGTGAATTGTCGGCCCTCATTCTCAACTAAAAAAGAAGTAGTAAATCCAACGACAGCTTGAAAATCTTCAAGCATATCAAAATACCATTGTCTCATTTCTTCAACTTGAGTGATGGCTGACCATAGAATAGAAGGCGATGCATTATATTGATGTGTAACTACTATAGGAGCTTCTGAAACTTTCATAAGAGATGATTCATTTTGGTTAATTAAATTCCAATAAGAATAACTTACTAATGTAGGAATCGAATTTATTCAGATAAGGCAGCAACTCTTTCTACCTCTGTCCAAACTCGCCATAAGTTTTTATAACAGATCTTTTCTATGTCCTCATCTGTATACCCTCTTTTTAATAAGATATATAGGAGATTTGGATAAGTAGCAACATCTTTTAAGCCGGTGGGTAATGAATCTCCTACACCATCATAATCGGATCCAAATCCTACATGATCAATACCAGCAAGTTCTACAACCAGGTCAATATGATCTGCGACTTTTTCAATATCTGCGTAGAATGAAGGGTTGTTTTTTTGATACTCCTCAATGATAGCATCTGCGCCATCGTCTCCAAAACTAAGACCATTGTCTTTCATTAATTGCGTCATTTCCTCCCTTTGTTTGGTTCTGATTTCTGCAATTTCGCCATCTATGAATGTTGAGCCAAAATTAATCATGATGACACCACCTTTTTCACCCATTTTCCGGATCATATCATCATCCATATTGCGCTCGAAACCAGGTACAAATTTTCTGGCCGATGAATGAGAAGCGATGACGGGCACATCGGTTAATGCCAGGACATCATAAAAAGCATTATCTGATACATGTGAAATATCGACCATGATCCCGACTCTGTTCATTTCTTTGACAACTTGTTCGCCATATAAAGACAAGCCGTTATAAGTGCCAGTTGTATCATAAGAGGAATCACAAATAAGATTGTCTTTTGAATGAGTCAAGGTAATATAGCTAATGCCCCGATTTTTGAAGTGTTGAATATTATCTAAATCGTCCTCAATCCCAGCGCCATTTTCCATACCCATTGGTAAGGCAATTTTACCCTCTTTAACCAATTGCTCAGCACTTTTTGGACCATAGGCAATTCCAAATTTGTCAGGATGAACCTTGGCTATTCCTTCGATCATTGTGATTAGCGAATCCGCCAGAGCTTTGGATGCTCCCTTGGTCTCTTGATTTGCTGCTGGGATATAGATTGACATAAATGGCGCATCTAGGCCTCCTTCCTTTGCTCTTACATAATCGAAATCTCCTTCATCAGTTTGTATTGGTATACCTAAATATTCCTTGCTTAATCTGAAATTCTTAATCTTAAGTCTGTACGGTAAGTCAACATGTCCGTCTGTAATGATATAAGCTTGAGCCAAAGAATCTGCTTTATACAGTAATTGTTGGTCATCTATTGGTCCAGCTGAAAAGTCATTCTCAATAACAGTTTTTTCAACGACAGTTGGGCTTTGAACAACTGGGCTAGTCGTCTTGCAGGCAAATAAAGCGAATGAGACGAGAAAATATATATAAAAAGAACGTTTCATTTCAAATATTTTATAAATCAAGGTACGAACATCTGAGTATTTTGGGGTAGTAGCACGTGATATTCATAGCTTAACATATTAAATAAAGTTAAATAAATTGGTAACATGACATGAACAGGCATTAGGATTTTACTACTTTTGGCGCTGAAAGATTTGACATAATCTATGCCTGAGATTAAACTTTTTTCCGGAACAAATTCCCAGTATTTAGCTGAAAAAATTGCAAATGGCTATGGCTTCCCATTAGGAGACGTTGAGGTCAAGAAATTCAAAGACGGTGAAATGCAGCCGATCATCACGGAAAGTGTTCGTGGTGCGTATGTTTTTTTTATACAAAGTACTTTTGCACCAGCTGATAATTTATTGGAATTGCTATTGCTAATTGATGCTGCTAAGCGTGCTTCAGCAGGATACATTACTGCTGTCATTCCCTATTTTGGCTATGCTAGACAAGATCGAAAAGATAAACCTAGAGTTCCAATCTCGGCTAAGCTTATTGCCACTTTGTTGGAATCTGCGGGTGCTGATCGGATCATGACGATGGATCTTCACGCCGATCAAATTCAAGGCTTTTTTGATGTTCCTGTAGATCATTTACAAAGTGAAGCGATATACATACCATTTCTTAAAAGCAGAAATTTAGATAATGTCATATTTGCTTCTCCCGATGTTGGTGGCGTGAAGCGAGCACGAAGTTATGCCAAATTCTTTCAAAAGGATTTAGTCATTTGCGACAAAGAACGAAGAATCGCCAATGAGGTGGCAGCTATAACTGTCATTGGAGAAGTCAATGATGCAGATGTCATTCTGATTGATGATATAGTCGATACAGCTGGTACTCTGTGTAAAGCAGCTGAGGCATTAATGGTGAAAGGTGCAAAAAGTGTTTCTGCTTTATGTGCTCACCCTGTACTATCCGGCGATGCCTATGAAAATATAGAGAATAGCCAACTTAAGGAATTGGTGGTGACAGATACGATTCCATTAAAAAAGTCTTCACCCAAAATTACTGTTTTGGATAGTTCAAGATTATTTGCCAGAGCAATAAGAAATACCCATGAATACAGGTCTATTGCAGCATTATTCGTAGAAAAATAAGACATTACCATATTTTGAACTTGTGGTTGTTTTGACTACCTTTGCACTCCTTTTAAAATAAGAAACAGATGGAAACTGTAAATGTAACTGTACAATCAAGAACAGAAACTGGCAAAAAAGCCAATAACGCAATGCGCAAGGAAGGTAGAATTCCTGCAGTTCTTTATGGTAAGGACAATAATTTTATTTTCAGTACAACCCATAATGAAGTAAAGTCTTTAGTCTATACGCCAAATTTTAAATTGGCAAAATTGGATATTGATGGTACTTCTCATACTGCTATCATTAAGGATATACAGTTTCATCCAGTTACAGAGCAAATCTTACACATTGATTTCGTGAAATTAATTGAGAACCAACCAATAAAGGTCGAAATTCCAATTCGTTTTAGAGGCAAATCACCTGGTGTAAAAGAAGGAGGACAACTCATCCAATCAATGAGAAAGGTAATCATCAAAGCGACGCCTGAAAATCTTGTTGATGAATTAATTGCTGACATTTCTCATGTTCAATTGGGAAGCGCAATTCGTGTCAAAGAGCTAGAAATTGGTGAAGGAATTGAAGTATTAAGTCCAGAAAATACTCCAGTTGCTTCAGTGAACGTTCCTAGAGCACTTAAAACTGAAGAAGAAGAAGCATTGGAGGTTGCTGAAGGAGAAGAAGGTGCAGAAGCTGCTGAGGGTGCAGAAGCTGGCGGTGAAGCTGCAGCGACTGATGATGGTGCCAAGTAATTTGTAAAACCGATAAGGCTGGAATAATTATTGCATTAGTAAAAACATTAATATGTATTATGATGC
>CAYNMW010000001.1:7530-77890 GCA_964398295.1 uncultured Saprospiraceae bacterium
GGCAAAACTCCAAAAGGCTTTGATTGTTCTGGATTCACCTCTTATGTATTTAATGAACTTGGATTAGAAGTTAAAGGAGCATCATACCACCAGGCGACTCAAGGAAGGCATACATCTATCAATCAAGCTAAACCAGGAGATCTTATATTTTTTGAAACAAAAGGCAGGGTCGTCCACGTTAGTATTGTTGTTGACAATTCTGATGACGAATTGTGGGTTGTTCATAGTACTTCATCAAGAGGAGTTGTTAAAGATGAGATTCTGAATTCTACATATTGGAAGCCAAGAATTTCATCTGTAAGAGATGTTGTTAAATAATGATTGCATTCATCAAAGACATATTATCCAAATTATTTACCTTCGGAAATCAAGATAGAAAAATGAGAAAACACATAATCCTTTTCGGTCCTCCAGGATCAGGAAAAGGAACGCAAGCAAAGAAATTGGAAGATAAATATAGCTTGATACAAATTTCTACAGGGGATTTATTCAGATATGAAATGGGCAATGATACACCATTAGGTTTGAAGGCTAAAGAATATATGTCAAAAGGAGAACTTGTGCCAGATGAAGTAACGGTAGGGATGCTTAAAAATAAAGTGAATCAGACAAGCGAAGCAAAAGGATTTATTTTTGATGGGTTTCCTCGTACAATCCGACAAGCTGAAGCACTGGATACTTTCTTAGAAACCAAAAATGAATCTGTCGCTGCATTGATCGCCCTTGAAGTAGATGATGAAGAAATTGTACAACGATTGTTAGAACGTGGAAAGACATCTGGTAGATCTGACGACAGTGATCCAGATATCATCAGAAACAGAATTGAAGTCTACAAACAAGAAACGTCTCCTGTTTATAATTTTTACAAGGACAAATCAAAAGCAATGACGATACAAGGAATTGGTTCTATTGAAGATATTTTTGAACGTCTTTGCACTGAAATAGAAAAATTGTAAAATATATTACCCTTGAACTGTTTTTTAGAGGTCGAATGCGAAAAGTATTCGGTCTCTTTTATAATAGTATTACTAGAAGGAAATGAGCGAACGAAACTTTGTCGACTATGTCAAAATATGTTGCCGCTCTGGCAAGGGAGGCGCTGGTTCTGCACATTTTAGAAGGGACCGAATGACTGCAATGGGTGGTCCTGACGGTGGCATGGGTGGTAGAGGTGGACATATTATTTTAAGAGGAAACAAACAATTATGGACATTGCTGTCTCTCAAATATCAAAAACATGCCATAGCAGGTGATGGAGAAAACGGTAGTGGTCAGCTAAAAACTGGAGCCTTTGGTCAAGACAACATCCTTGATGTTCCCCTTGGGACTATCGCCAGAAATGCAGAAACCAACGAAATCGAATGTGAAATATTAGAAGAAGGAGAAGAGGTAATTCTTGTCGCTGGAGGTAGAGGTGGATTGGGTAATGATCATTTTAAATCATCTACCAATCGTTCGCCCCGATACGCGCAACCTGGAGAAGAAGGAAAGGAAGAATGGAAAATTTTAGAATTGAAAGTTCTTGCCGATGTTGGATTAGTTGGATTTCCAAATGCAGGCAAGTCCACATTGCTTTCCGTTATTAGTGCTGCTAAGCCCAAAATTGGAGCATACCCATTTACCACATTGATACCGAATTTAGGTATCGTGCCTTACAGAGATAGTCGGTCATTTATCATGGCAGATATTCCCGGTATTATTGAAGATGCACATCTTGGTAAAGGATTAGGCATTCGTTTTTTACGACATATTGAGCGTAATGCTGTTTTATTATTTCTAGTTCCTGCAGATGCAGACAATATCAAAGTAGAATACAAGATTTTATTAAACGAATTGGAGAAATACAATCCTGAATTGCTAGACAAACCTAGAATACTTGGCATTTCTAAAAGTGATTTAATTGATGAAGAGTTAAAGGCAATGCTAATGGAGGATATCCCTAGGGAAATTCCACACCTCTTTTTTTCGTCCGTCACTCAAAAAGGAATTACCGAATTAAAAGATAAGGTCTGGGAAAATATTATACTTTAACTATTAGGATGAAAGTCGTTTGCTTATCAATTGTTCTCCTTTCGACATTAGATTTACTAGAATCTCTTTTTTATTGATAACAGAATCTTTACCTTCCCTAGCTTCCAACTCTGCTTGTCTTATCGCTTCGTAAACTTCTTTTAATCCTACCATCTGAAACATTGGCTTGACCTTATGCAATGATGAAGCAATGAGGTCTAATTGTTGATTTTCAAATGCATCAATAATCATAGGTTTCTCTTCTTTCATTGTTGTCATAAATAATGAAAAAATCTCATTCTGGTATTCCAGGTCTTCCCCTAAATATGTTCGCACTAGAGCCTCATCTATTTTCATTGCGCTGTCAACTTGAGATGATTGGTCAGAAGCAGCTGTTTGTTTTTCAATTTCCAAGCCATTGATTACATTAAATAGCTGAGCTGGAGTAAAGGGTTTTGATAAAAATCCTGTCATTCCAACTTCAAAGGCATGTTCTTTTTGACTGAGCATTGTCGACGCTGTTAAGGCAATGATTGGTGTCTGTATATTTTTACCAGAATTTCTAATGACACTAGTTGCTTCGTACCCATCCATGACAGGCATATGCAAGTCCATAAATATCAAATTAAATGTTTCTTTTTTACACGCATCAACGGCTTCTTGACCATTTGTCGCGATTTGATATTGAACATTTTTCTTATCTAGTAATTTTGAAATGTATTTCTGATTCATCACATTATCTTCCGCCACAAGAATATTAAGTTCTTCAGCACGATGTAAGGATTTATTAGCTGGTTCTTTATGGGTGCCAGAGGCAAGTCGTTTCATAGGCAAAACAAAACTGAATATTGTCCCAGTCCCTAGCACGCTGCTGACGTTTAGTTTAGTACCTAATAAACTAGCAAGTCTTTGACAAATCGACAGTCCAAGTCCAGTACCTCCATATGTTCCATGTATTTTCTCATTCGCTTGTTCAAATTCTTTGAAAACAAGTTTTAATTTACTTTCTTCTATTCCTATTCCTGTGTCTGTTACGCGTAACTCTACTTGTCCAAAGTCATTTTGCTTAAGCTGAAGTTTTATCGTTCCTTCATGTGTGAATTTCATCGCATTGCCAAGAAGATTAATGACAATTTGATGAATTATTTTCTTATCAGATTTAACCCAATAATCATTGTATTCATCATGTTCGAATTGCATACTAACTTTTGGATCGCTGTTCTTTATTTGGATCGTTTTGAGACAATTCTCCAATAAGAAAATCAGATCAAATTCTTCTGGTTTGAGGTCTATTTTTCCTGCTTGAATTTTGGATAAATCCAATACATCAGAAACAAGAGACTGCAGCATATCTGCGGCATTTTTAATTAGGCTGACAAATTCGCCCTGTTCAGTATCAAGCGAAGTATCATTTAGTAAATGAGACATTCCAAGAATTGCATTTAATGGAGTTCGAATTTCATGTGTCATGACTGCAAGAAATTTCTGCTCTGCTTTACGCGCTTTTTCAGCAACTTCTTTCGCTTCTCTTAGACGTTCTTGCAGTCGATGTCGTTCTGTAATGTCAAAGTGAATAGCAATAGTACCTGTCTTCGATCCTTCCAAATTATAAACTGGCGCTAAGCTGATAAGTACATTTAAAATATCACCAGTTTTCTTTATCAATTTGACATCGTAAATAGGATAGCTTTTGGATCCTTCGCTAAAGATTTTTTGGTCTTGTAGTGGTCTATGGTCTTTATGAAGAATGAATTCATTTGGATGTTTGCCAATCAATTCATTTAATTGATAACCCAACATTGAACAATAGATTTCATTGGCCTCTACTATTGTACCATCATTATCTTGTTCAAGGATACCCAATTGCATGTTCATCAAAATACCTCTGTATTTATGTTCACTCTTCTCAAGATTTAGCACAGCTTTTTCGAGGTTTTGTTCGATTAGCTTACGCTCACTAATGTCACGAACAATGGCATTGAAATAATTACCTCTTGAATCTTCTACATATGTCAGATTAATGCCACCCCACAATTCTGATTTTAAGGGATGTAGAAGCGGCATTTCGATATAGCTTTCTGACTTGTCCTCGTGCCAGAAATGCTCGAAAAATTTAGTTGCATGCTCAAGGTAATCTGATCTGACAAGTTCACTAATATTTGTACCAATCAATACTTCAGCTGTCTTTCCAAATAGTTGTTCTGTTTGAGCATTTACATAAGTAAGTTTAAGGTCTTTAGAAAAATTGAATATGCTATCTTTCGCATCATCAACCAATGATTTATATCGAAGTTCATTTTTAATTAATAGAGTTGATTTGGCTTCTACATCCTGTTCAAGTTGTTTATTTAGCTTTTGAAGAGCTAGGTTAGCATTATAAAGTTCTAATGCTTTTAATTCAAGAATTTCTTCAGCAGATTTACGTGCTTTAATTTCTCGGTCAAGTCTTCGCTGAAGTATTTCTTCTGACATATTTATTTCCTGATCACAAACAACACTTTTGACCCATCTTCTTCAAGATTCGTCATTTCTATAGTTGCGTCTTCTTTGTAAAATTCTAATGCTTTTTCCAACAAGCCTAAAGCAAACATGGCCATTTTTCGTTCCGACTCATAGACTAAATGAATTTGCTTATCATCTTTAATGGAAGTTGTAAACGTTGGCAATTGAGCGTCCGGATATAATTTCAGGACTTCCACATGTATATAGTTTTCAATGGAGTCAAGAAAATCAAAAGCATTGTTAGACTTTGCAAAAAATGAAGGATATCCTTTTTCAAAAGTTCCGAATAAATATCTTCCAAAAGAATGAAGTAAATCTGGTACTGATGAACCTGTTGCCTTACTTAAGGATACAATTAATTTCACCATCTCACTATGCGGGTAGGTGCCCACAGAGGTATAAGCACCACCTGAATCCAGATCAGAATCAAGTATAACTTTGTCTACCATATTGTAGTCAAATTTATCCTCAACCATTTGTAAGAATTCAGTAAAGACTAGTCCTTTCATTTCAACAATGATTTTGATTGTGTTTTAAAATGAAGGTGTTAATTATTGCAGTAGATAAAGTTAATTATTTTTTGCCTGCCATTCAACTCCTTATTTATGCAATGCAGAAATAAAAAGAGGATTATCCTAAATAGGATAATCCTTTTATAATTTTCTATCTAAAGCTTAAAAACTATGCGTTTTCAAGTACTTGTTTCTGTTCTCTGATAGCTACAATTGAAACGATTAAGATTAGTAATCCTAAAATCATTAATCCCCATTCGCCCATTGTAGGAATCTCTTCAATAGGTGGCGGCATCATCATTTCTTCGCAATTATAATCACTTGTAATGCTTGCTTCACAAATATTCATTCCACCATCACTGCATGCTGATGTTGTGAGTATAATGTTATCTACTGTGAAATTGGAAAAATTTCCATCAGATCCAGTAGTAGAGGTAAACAATATTGTATGAGAAGCTCCATCCGCAAATGCAGACACATCAACAGTTATTAGAAGAGGGACACCCATTACTCCACAAGTGGCAAGGTCTGCGTCATCACTCCATAAAACCGTACCGTCAACTTGAAGTTCAATGAAATCTGCAGCAGAACCACAACTAGAATTTTCGAACCCAAAGGTTAATTCAGCACTTCCTGCTGCGCATTCAGAAATCACAACTGTTGTTTCTAGAGTTCCGACTTCTAAAGCTCCACCAGCTCCTCCAAACCATGCTAACCACGCACCGTTATTAGGCGCTATACCATAATTTACAGAACCTGCACCATCTCCACAAACTGCAAGTTGACAGAAAACTGTCCCAAAGTTTGTAGATGTAGAAGTCCAATCCATTGTTCCATTTGCAGGACCAGCTACCTCTAAATCACCATCTGTATTTTGCGTAGCATTCGGGCCTCCTATTATGATTTCTTCGTTTGGAGGAAGCACAGGACAACAGTCTGGTGCTCCAGCAGGAGCAGCATAATTAATTGTATAGCTCGCAGAACCACTTTCACCAGCTTCAACTGGGAATGCTGGATTCCCAGGGTCAGGTGTTAAAGTGATAAATGCCGCACAGTTTGGATCAACCATGACTGGATCATCACATGTTTCTGAGTTGACAACGACTAGAGTGGTAATATCTGCTGGTGGTGCAGGATATACCATTACGGAACTTACAACACCATTAAATAATTCTGTACCATCACTATTACACACAGCAACTAAGCTTATATCTGCAGATTCTATTTGACATGGTGTCAATGCTGATAATTCCACACTTGTGGAAGCAGCTGCGGGATCAACCAGTGCAACATTTGGGTTAGATGAGCTCCAAGTGTAAGTCACATTTGCATTATCAGTTGCCATCACAGTAGCAGCGACTCCATCACAAAATGCTCCACTTATATCATTCACCATAATAGCAGCTGGGCAATCATTAACTTCAAGAATAATTCCGCAAAGTTCCAAAGACCAGCTATTTAATGAACCGCCGTCAAAATTTGAAGCATCGGAAATAGTCAGAGTCCACGTACCTGTTATCGGTTCACCATTGAATCCTGAAAATGGATCTTCTGGAGCGAAGGGACCACCACTGGTAGGTGGACAAGTAATTGGCCCTCCTAAATCATCAAAATCAGCCATTATGTCATCGTCACTTCCGCACTCTGTTGATAAAAGTGCAGCAGTTGTACCACTAGGACTGGTTATGCTGATTGTTAAGTCACTTACCCATGTATGGCTGACATCTAAACCTAAAATATTCAAATCCGAAACGGCTCCTGTTTGAGTAATAATAATTTCAGAAGTGATTGTCGGTGTTCCATCTGGAGAAATATCAATAGGAGTATCAGCACTAGTCACAAGAATGCAGCTTTCGGTACCAGTTTCAAACATAAATACTGTGCTAACTGGACCCGGTCCACATGAATTTTCCGCAAAGACTCTCCAATAGTATTGGGTTTGACTATTTAGTGTCATAGTCGTATAGGATAGAGTTGTCGTTGTCGCGGTTTCAACGATTGTATTGAAATTAGGATCTGTGGCAATTTCGATAGTATAAGAACTTGCACCTGCTATTGCTGCCCATGCAAAAGCCGGTGTTGTAGTGACGTTTATTGAATTGTCTGCAGGAGTCATGAGTGTAGGTCCTGTAACTATTGCATCATCGATGGTTAGATTGACCACTAAGTTATCAGCTTCAGTACCATCTGTTGCATTAATCATAATTGAATAGATTCCAGGAGCTGCAGCGCCAGTATTACTGACAGTCATTGTGAAAGTACCCGGAAGATTTACCGGATTAGAGCTAAAATTAGCTGTTGTACCAGCTGGGAGTCCCATTGCTGAAAATGTAACGTTGCCATTAAATCCACCTAAAAATTCTAAATCAAATTGAAAAACTACATCGTCTGGTTGACAAACTGTTATATCAGTATCACCGGAAGTCAATCCTACTCCAAAGCAATCAAATGGCACTTCAAAATTTGCGATTCGTGTTGCCCAGGTGGGTGTTTGATTATACTGAGCTGTAACCCAAAAAGTTCCGTTTGATGGATCAACACTTAATGTATTATAATCACCATATCTGTTACTAATATTAGATGCGCTTCCTTCTATAATTGTAGTTTCTGGGAAGGTCATCATCCCTAATGGATCACATTCAATCCGGCCAGTATATCTGATCCCCGGAAAAACTGATGTTGCATCAGAAACGTTGTATGCTAAACCTATTGAGCCATCATCATTCATGCCGATTGCCGCCATCCAACGACTTGTATTATCTGGAGCATAAGTACCTTGCTGATAAATAGTCCATGCCCCACTAGTGCCACCAGTTCGACGAAGCTCATACCATCGTACACCTGCATCGTCATTGCCTGTTACATCTGTTACGTGATTGCAAACAAGAGATTCGTGTGAACCAAAATTTCTATAAATAATTTTATTCATTAAAACTTCTCGCAAAGGATCCAGTTCGAGAGCTGTTCCTGGTTGAGGAATTGCTGCAAACGCATTAAATCCATTCAACTCTGTATCAAAGGGTTGAGTAGGGAGAAAGATAGGACCGGTAATAGATGAATTAGCAGGATTATTAAAATCAATATCCATCTCAAATATTTCTAATCGATCTTGGGTTACACCTGTCCATCCATCATCTGCCATTCGCATAAACATTCCTGGGGCATTTGCGGGGGGCAAGGTAGTACCATCTAAGTTTACTGGTGTTGCTGCTTGAAAATCTATTGTTCCGAATGGAGCAATATCAAATTGTTGAGCCGTAGCCGTAGGATCAGCATTTAACATTCTGGTCCGATCCAGTGCATAAATTCTTGGATTGGCCTCATTTGTTGTTACAATATATGAATCATTCCAAATAGAATATTTTGGATAATCTGGGAAATCTGGAGTGTTGAACGAATAAACGGCATATGAGCCAGCTGGATCTGGAGTTGTCGAAATAGCAACTACTAGTGTATTACCTACAGCTGCAAATTCACTAAGTAACCATCGATCGGCTAATTGGTCATAAATCACTATTGGGTCTCCTGCTCCACCGATATTGGTAACCCCATCTAGTATAAATGTTGTGATTGAATTACCACTTTTATCTAAAACCTCGACATTGGATCCTCCTATACCATTCACCATCTGAACAACATGGTTTGGTCCGACATCTAATGCAGGGTCTCCAGGATTAAAATTTCCATCTGGTCCCTGGCCTTCAAAATTATTTAACAAAACATTTCGTGAAGTGCTTGGTGGATAGTCTCTTTGCCATGCTGGATCAAGTCCTTGTGGCAAACCTGCTTTGTTTGTTATCTCGTGCAATGGCCAATCATTTTTAGGATGATATCCTATTCTCGGCATTCTTACGTCGTTGCCATCATGCCTTGTTGTAATAGAACTAACAGGGGCAGTAATTTGACTAAAATTCAATGGAATTACTTCCGCATTTGACAATGTGATTGGATTTTGTCCAAATGCAAAACTGCAAAGGAATAAAAAGCATAGTGAATGGAGTAGTTTCTTTCTCATATTAGGCTGGTTTGGAAATGTTCTGAGCCAGTTTGAGCTCAGTTTGAGTTCGTTGAGTATTGATTATTTAAATTGTTGATAATCAAGGATTTATGAGGATCCTCAACCATCATAATGTTAAATCTAATATAGATGTTTTTGTCTTAAATGACACAAGGTTTCATTGCTTTTTTACTGGTTACTAACTTTAATCCAAACCAAGCTTGATGTATACTCTGCAGACTTGATCTTAAATTGTCAATGAAAACTTGTTTTTGTTGATCTGAAGTTTCCATAAGTGGTGAGTTTATCTAGGTCGTAAAACATTCAAAAGCAGAAATAAAAAAGAGGATTATCCATCTAGGATAATCCTCTTTAAACTTAAAGCCAAAGTTTAAAAACTATACGTTTTCAAGTACTTGTTTTTGCTCTCTAATTGCAACAACAGATACAATCATAAATAATAATCCGAGAATCATTAATCCCCATTCACCCATTGTTGGTATTTCTTCTACTACTACGATCATCTCGCAGTTATAGTCTGCAGAAATTTCAACTACGCAAGGGTCATCTTCTACAGGTGTTTCTGCCAGGATACTGACGTTGTCAATGAAGAAATTAGATAACATTCCGTTATTCGCAAAAATTTCACTCTCAAAGCAGAAAACAGCACTTCCAGGTCCAATACCAGCAGCCAAAAGATCTACTGTTTGCGGAGTATAGCCTAAAACTCCACAAAGAGGCCCACCACCGTCTTGAGCCCAGATAATAGACCCATCTACTGTTGCTTGTACAAAATCATCAGGACTATCACATGCGATACTTTCAAAATCAAAAGTCAAAGAAAGTGACATCGTTCCAGCAGGAACAGTTATTGTTTGGCAAACAGAACCAACTTCTGGTCCTGTGACACCACCAAACCAAGCCCAAAACAACCCATCACTTGGACCTGTTCCCATACCATTACCACATTGAGCTTGATCACAGATTGGCGTACCAAAAGTAGAGGACATCTCTACCCAAGTACCTCCTGCGGGGCCTGCTTCAAAGCTTCCATCAATAACTAATTCTTGTACACCTCCTGCTGGCGCTTCCGGACAACAGTTGGGTGCTCCATCTGGCGCTGCGTATGAAATCGTATAGCTTGCTGTACCCATATCTCCTTCATTAACAGGGAAAGATGGATTAGCAGCATCTGGAGTTAAAGTCACAAATGCAGCACAATCAGGATCAACCAAGATAGGATCACCACATGGGTCATCATTTACAATAACTAGTGTAGTTAAATCTGCTGGAGGAGCCGGGTAAACAGCTACAGAACTCACTACTCCGTCAAAAAGCACTGTGCCATCAAGATCACAAACTGCAAGCAGACTGAGATCAGCATTTTCGATTTGGCAAGGAGTCAATGCTGACATCTCCACACTTGTCGTCGGATCAGCAGGGTCAACAAATACCACGTTTGGATTAGAAGAAGTCCATGTATAAGAAACATTGCCACTAACGGTAGCATTTATGATTGACTCAGATCCATCGCAAAAATCTCCGCTGATGTCTGGTACAATAATTGCTGACGGGCAAGATACGTTTTGCTCACCACATACTGCAATATTATCAATACCGAAGCCCCATGCAGATGTGGGTCGTCCTTCGTCGTCATAGCAGAATCTTATTTGAAAGTCTGAGTTTGTGAAGCCAGCAAGACTAATCATTTCATCGGTGCCAAAGGCGTCTTCTTCTTCAATGAATACTTGAACCCAGGCCATCCCATCAAACACTTCTACAAGAAAGTCACCATCTCCAGCAAAGTCATTGTTTTGCCAGTCAAAAGTAAGACCCACATTTGAAAACTGAGACATATCAATCACAGGAGTAATAATACATCCAAAACCAATACTATTAGTATTAGCATCATCAACGATAGCTATACACCCAAAAAAGCCTGGAGAAGGTTGTTGTCCTCCTGGAACATCATTTGGTCCTTGATTAAAGGTGATGTCACCAAGACCTCCATCTGTGGCAGAAATTGACCATCCAGCTGGCATCATGCACATATTAAATGGTTCGTTGATTATCTCTACAAATCCATCCAAACATACAGGACATGGATCACATGTAGCTCCACCACAATCAACATCAGTCTCCGAACCATTTTGTTCACCATCATCACATGTCGGCTCAGTACAGGAAGCTACTATTGAGAGTACATTTCCTGAACCTACAAATCCGCCAGATGCATCAAATAATATATTGCCAAACGGGTCAGTTAGGACAAATCCTTCTTCGACTGGAAATCCGCCATTTGTTTGAATGAAGTCTATTGTCTCACCATCTACCAATGTCAAAATAATTATTTCAGATGCACCTGCTGTAAATGTAGTCCCAAACGGACTTCCTTGAATAGGTACTCCATTTGATGTAATCTCTAAACTTGCACCATTCCAACCATCACCAAATGTATCAGTTAGTTGTAATGTATAATCACATGTAGTCGGACAATCATCCCCAGTTAATAAATTGACCGTATAGGATTGGGTTACTGAGTCACAACTTCCCGCCGTGTCACAAACTTCTAATGTAATATCAATGGTTCCAGATGTACCTCCAGTAAACGTAATTATTGGATTAGCTACTGTAGAACTAGAAGGCGTAAAAACAAGATCTCCAGATGAAGACACGAATGTCCAATTCCACATAGCAGGAAAAGAAGACATATCTGTCAGCTGAAATGTTCCACCATCGTCAAGGCAAAGATTCAATTCGAAACCGTCAGCAGGTTCAAAAGCTGCACCTACGTCACAAGATGCAAATGGTGAGTTAATTGCTGGACCACAAACGGAATTTACAGCACCAAATAATTCAAAAGCCCAAAAGTTGAGAACAGCTGCTTGATCTTCCGTAAACATAGACATACATAGATCGTCAGTAAATGACATGAAATTTGCCGTTGGCTCAAAATCTCCTGGTGTACAGCTCGGAACACAAGCCATACTACAACCAAAAGAGGCATTAGCTTGTATTGGAGTATCAGTTACAGTAAAAGGTCCAGGAGCCATGACATCATTATCGACACATCCTGTTGCAAAGTCATTATGTGTATGAAACAATCCTAAGTAATGTCCAATTTCATGAGTTAGGGTGACGCCTAATCCGAATGTAGCATTTGTATCTAATTCATCACATGAAGAAGGATCAGCACCACCAAAGGCTTCCGCACAAACAGTTACACCATCACCATCACCCGCACCTGGAATACCATCAGCAATACCCAGACAATTTCCTGAAGTCACAAAAATATTTAAAATATTATCCCAGCCTGGAGCTCCAAGACCATTGACACTTACACCACCATCATAGACACCAACTGTGATGGCAACATCGCCTGGTTCTATATTAGCAGCTGTTCCAAGTGGTGGTTCAGCTAAACAAAAGGAAATACAAGTACCTGTAGAAGCAACACTATTTCCATTAGAATCCTGATATGCCATAGGGCAATTAGCTTCATTTACTGAACCTGTATTATCACCAAATTGCATATTGATGACATCCAATTGATCTTGGACTTCTTCCATGATGCAAGCCATTTCACCACAGGTGATCACGTCTGGTGCAAAATGAAATGCAACCGGAACAACTATGGTATTTGTACCATCACATGGAATCCTATTAGCTGGAGAAGTCTTGCTCATTGCTAATGCTTCTTCTCTAAACTCTCTATAAATCTTATCTCGCCGCAATCTTTCAGTTATTGCAGGCATTGTTAAACATCTGTCAGTTCCTCCAGGAGGTCCTGTAACAAAATTAAAGGGTTGCGTTGAATTAAAATTTGAAGCAGGTTGAGCTACTATTCTTTTTGCAGAATTTTGTGCAAACACGCTGAAACAAAAGCACACGAAAAACAGTGCACCGACAATTCTTTTTTTCATATTAGGCTGGTTTAAGATATGTCACTTGCTCATATTGAGAGCGTTGTGAGAAATGTTTTTATGGATTATAAGATGCTAGTAAGTTTCTCAGGACTTCCTAGTTATAATGTTAAAATAAATATAATTAAAACATATTTACAGAAAGATCAATTAAGCAAAAAGTTTGAATTTTTTTCCAGTTCCCATCCCATTATTTCTAAACTGTTTCTTAGTATTTCAAGGAATAATTGCTTTTGTTCTTCTGATGCTTGAATGATTTCGCTTTGCAATACTTTTTCTTCGATAAATTGCTTTGCGTCTTGATTGATTTTAGTGAGGTCTTCGGCAGAAAAAGTATTGAATAATCCTTCTCTGAGATCGTAGTATGATAAATCATGATCTAATGCCAATAACGAAGGATTCCCCAAATCTTCTATGATAATCCGCTGATTGGTTTCATCAATTGTTAGGCTTAAATTTTCTAGATCGTATCCGACAAGGGCTTTAGCTTTTACCTTAACCAATGCTTTTTTCTCAAATGGCCAATTTGCATAGCTGTGTCTGTAGTCATAGATCTCAGCAAAGTGAGCTTCAGTTGTGACCAGTTTTGTTACTTTTTTAATTTCTTGAAGTACAACTTGTGCATTCTCTTCTGTATTTGCTTTAAAGAATGAAGATTTATACCCAATGAACCAACTGAGTATGCAGGCAAGAATAACTACCATTGAATAAATAGCCCAACGCTTCATAATGACAAAATGCACATTTTTAACTAATGTTCTTTAAATCTGGTGTTTGTATATATAGAAATAAAAATATAATAAAAACATATGAATATTTTTCATAATATGTAAAACTTTGTCTTACATTTGTTTCATCCTAAAAGCAGTAGTTTCCCAACTACTCGTAAACTTTCCACAATAGAATATATAAATAGAATCCTAAACGAATAAACCCGTTTGGTATGCGACAAATGTTGATGATTCTTCGTGTGACACTAGTAGTGTCGGTTTGTACTGTAGAGGCTGTCTCAAAAACCGATTTTGTTGAGATGCTTCTGGTAGAAGATCACCTCATTTGTAGACATCAAAGTGTTGTATTAGACATTGATGGCACCAAACAGATCCATGCATTTAAGTTTGCAGCAAAAACGAATGGCTTTTCCGAAATATCAGTGAGACGTGCAGAAATGAACGACCTTGCTTGTGAGACTGAGGGCTCAAACAAATTCGGAAAAGCTGTCGATTTTTGCTGCAACGATGCTGGATCAGAAGTTTTGATCGAATTACAAGCTTTTAATTCAAAAGGAGAATTGAGAAATTGTATGGTTGACATCAAAGTCATTGAAGGCGGTAGTTTGACTGTCAATGGTTGTCTCCCAGATTTAGTTGTTCCTTGTAATACTCCCATTGATCCTGCAAATCTTTCCAATTTGGGAAGGTTGGTTACTGATGCTTCATTACAACAACCAATTATCATTCATGGTGACGTTGTTGGTTTTGATGGTATCATTCAATCAAAATGCGGTGATGGTCAACCACTAGCAAAAAAGATTACCGTTAATGAGATTGTAGATATTGAAGAAACTCAATTTTGTGGTCAAGCTTTTAGCATAACCAGGAGATTTCAAATCACTGATGCAGGCGGAGTTAATTCTGAATGTCAACAGCATATATTAGTCGAAGCAGATGTTACACCTTTATTATATCAAGACATTATTTGGCCTGCCGATACAACAGTATTTGGTTGTTCCATTGATGAGTTTGATCGGTCAGCTCTTGGCGTACCTACATTTCCTACAGCTGATTGCGAAAATTTAATTGCTAGCCATGAAGACACAGAGTTCAATGTGACAGATGCGAGTTGCCGAAAATTCTTGCGAACATGGACAGTTATCGATTGGTGTGCTTTTGCAGCGAATCAAAATTCAGGTATTTGGGAACATACACAAGTAGTCCGAATAGAAAGTAACATCAAACCCGTCATTACAAATTGTGAGGATATTGAAACATGCGTTAACGAAAAAACCTGTTTAGCTAAATTTGTTTTCAATTTAGTAGCAACTGATGATTGTGCAAATACAGAAGATTTATTTTATACATATGCATTGTCTTTGAATGGTGATGATGATAATAGATTGATTGGCAATTCCCGAACCGTAAACGAATATTTGCCAATTGGACAGCATGTGTTGTTTTGGTCTGTGAGAGATGGCTGCAATAATTTTGAAACTTGTAGCCATCAAATCACAGTCAAAGATTGTACTTCACCTTCCTTGATTTGCCTTGGATCATTTACAAGTACCTTGACAGATCTAGGCATCAATGAAGACCCCGTTTTAGAAGTGTGGGTCAATGACTTGGTTAAAGGACCATTTGATAATTGTACTCCAGTTGATAGTGCAATTTTATCCTTTTCTAAAGACACACTTATTCAATTCATGAACTTTGGTTGTGCAGACATCGGAATTAATGAATTAGAGATTGTAGTCAAAGGGAATGATACACACTCCAGTTGTATCACTTCTTTAGTGGTTCAGGATAATGCAAATTTATGTGGGCTAGGAAGGAGTGCCACAATATTAGAAGGTTCCATTACTTCGGAAAGCGGGTCTCCTATTTCCGATGTTGAAATTGGACTAAGCTCAATACATGCTACAACTACAGTTTCTAGTAATGTGGAAGGAAAGTATCTTTTTGAAAATATTGAAGAAGGGGAGGAGTATACCTTATCTCTTTCAAAGCAGGACCAATCAATGGAAGGAATTTCTGTTCGTGATCTGGTGTTATTGCAAAATCATATCATTGGAAAACAAGAGTTGGAATCTGCCTATCAAGTAATTGCAGGAGACTTGGATTTATCTGGACATTTATCTGTTACCGATCTGGTGAGATTGAAAGCATATGTGTTAGGTAAAGTTGAAAATGATATTTCTTGGACTTTTGTCAATACAGACATTACATTTATAGACCCAATGTCACCGTGGCCATTTCAATCAGATCTTAATTTGGCTATTGAAAATGGAACAGAAAATGTGAATTTTATAGGTTTGAAAATGGGCGATATAGATCATTCTTCCATGGATGATATGACTGAATCAAGGTCTTCAAAAAGTATTGTCATTCCATATGAAATTACGAAAAAAGGGATTGAACTTGATTTGTCTGCTGTTGATTTCGAAATGATAAAAATTGACTTAACTAGTCTCAAGTTTTTGGAATTCCTTTATAATAAAATTGCATTATCCACAAATGATCTATCAAGTATTGTGAATGAAAATGTCAATCAATATTCATTATTACTTGATCATACAAACATTGATAAGTCAACATTGTTGATTAAAGGACAGAAAGATGTGGAGAACATGACAGCAGTCGTTGTGACCAATGATCTGTTAGAAACAGATGCCTATTTTACATTAAAGTCACCAAAAAAATCTGTGCACATAACTCCAAATCCTTTCCAAGATTTTGTCTCAATTCAAATTGAAAGTGACCATGTGACAGACATAGAGATACGTCTGTTAGATATGAGTGGTCGATTGGTTCAGAATTTCCAACATACGATAACCAGAGGAGTGCAAAATCTCAATATGCCAATAAATAATAGAGTGGATAATGGCATGTATTTCTTGCTTATTGAAGGTCCAGATTTTGAACCAACGACAAAAAAGATCATCAAAACTCGCTGATTTTACACACACCAATTATTAATCACTTCTATACCAAATAGAAATTAGTTTGGAATATTTAAAACTGGAAAAGCTATTTCTTTCGAGTATTATACACGATCTATTTTACTAAGTAAAATAGCATCGGTATAGTTCTTTTTTGTAACATAGTGCATGACTTCATCATCAAAGTCAGCAGAAGCAATGCAATGGTTTGAGGAAAAAGGTTGGACTGCATTCCCATTCCAACTTGAGACCTGGAAGTTGTACTTGGAAGGGAAACATGGTATTGTCAATGCGCCAACAGGTAGCGGTAAGACATTCTCTTTAATCGTACCAATTTTGTTAGAAGGTCTACATGCCAAAACACCTACAACTGGTAGAATTCAAGCACTTTGGATTTCGCCCATAAGGGCATTAACTAAAGAAATCAAGTTTGCGGCAGAGCAAGCAATAGAAGGTCTGGGATTGAACTGGAAAGTAGGTATAAGGTCAGGAGACACATCGACCACTGAGCGACAAAAGCAAAAAGAGAATCCTCCGGAAATTTTAATCATCACACCAGAAAGTATTCATGTCCTTCTTGCTTCTCAAGGATACAGTTCTTTTTTTGAAAACCTCAAAGCAGTTGTCGTAGATGAATGGCACGAATTGATGGGTAACAAACGCGGAGTCCAGGTCACCCTAGCCTTAAGTCGGTTTTTACGAATAGCGCCAAAATTGAGGATATGGGCGATCTCCGCAACAATAGCAAATTTGGACGAAGCAGCTGATGTCTTGCTTGGTGCAAAAACAAATGATGGATATGCAATTATCAAGTCTTCAGTTAAGAAGAGAATTTCAGTGGAATCTATCATCCCAGATGAAATTGATAATTATCCCTGGGCAGGACACTTGGGTATTCGCATGTTGATACAGATCATACCAGTTATTCGCTCTAGTAAGTCTACACTGATCTTTACCAATACCAGAGCCATGTGTGAAATCTGGTACCAGAAGATTTTAGATGCTGAACCGAATCTAGCAGGGATCATCGCAATGCATCATGGTTCGATAAGTCGCGAATTGCGGGATTGGGTAGAAAATGCTTTACATGAAGAAAAACTAAAAGCCGTTGTCTGTACATCAAGTCTTGATCTGGGAGTAGATTTCAGACCAGTAGAAACGATTATCCAAATAGGAAGCCCCAAAGGAGTGTCGAGATTTATACAACGAGCGGGTAGGAGTGGGCATCAACCAGGTGCAGTGAGTAAGATATATTTTGTACCCACTCATGCACTCGAATTGGTGGAAGGTGCTGCACTTAGAACTGCGATTGCAGAGGGTGTCCAAGAACCTCGACTTCCCTTCATCCGCTCCTTTGACGTCTTGATTCAATACTTGATGACCTTAGCTGTATCTGAAGGATTTGATCCCAATGAAATCTATGAAGAAGTAAAACAGACTTTTTGTTATGAAAGTATGACTAGAGAAGAATGGCAATGGTGTTTGAATTTCATGGTGAATGGAGGGGATAGTTTGGAGGCATATGATGAGTTCCAACGTGTTGTTAATTACAAGGGTAGATACATTGCAGCGAATAAATACGTAGCACGACGACACAAGTTATCTATTGGTACTATTGTAAGCGCTACCTCCATTACATTAAAGTATATGGGTGGTAAAAAAGTAGGCACCGTCGAAGAATGGTTTATCGCTCAGATCAATCCTGGAGAAGCATTTTGGTTTGCTGGCAGACCATTAGAATTGGTAAGGATGAAAGAACTGACGGCATTTGTCAAAAAGTCAAAAAAGAAAAATTCGAGAATTCCCAGTTACATGGGTGGCCGAATGCCCTTGTCATCTATGTTGGCAAAACTATTGAGGAAAAAGATGTACAACTATGCTGACGGAGTCATTGACGAAATGGAATTAGAAGTCATTTCACCATTATTTGAAAAACAACGAGAAGTCTCGCATCTCCCTAAAGATGATGAATTTTTAATTGAATATTTCGAAACGAGTGAAGGGTATCATTTATGTATGTATCCTTTTGAGGGGCGATTTGTGCATGAAGGGATCGCTGCTTTATTGGCAATGCGGATTGCTGAAAAAATTCCGATCAGTTTCAGTATTGCCATGAATGATTATGGCTTTGAATTACTATCTGATAAACAAATTGATATAGAAGAGATAATAACGGCTGGACTATTTGACACCAAAAATCTTTTTGAAGACATTCAATCTAGTATAAATGCAATCGAAATGGCACGAAGAAAATTTAGAGACATTGCAAAAATTTCTGGCTTAGTTTTTCAGGGTTTTCCAGGTCAAGCCAAGAAAGAAAGACATTTACAATCATCGTCATCTTTGTTATTTGATGTATTCAAAGATTACGATCCAGACAATCTACTGTATCTCCAAACCTATGACGAAGTGCTTACATTTCAATTAGAAGAAGCTCGATTGCGTAATGCATTGAAAACAATACAAGCACAAAAATTAATCTTGTCTACGCCTTCTAGTTATACACCCTATTCATTTCCGATAATTGTGGATCGCTTGAATAGAGAAAAGTTGAGTACGGAACCAATTGAAGTGAAGATTCAGAAGATGTTGGGGCAGGGCGAGTGAATACAATCTGCCGAGAGGTGAAACACCTTCGACTCAGGTCTATTCTTCAATGCATTCTATTCCTGAGCAAAAGGTGTTTCACCTCTTTGCGCAACATTGGTCCCCTTTGTGCTCAAAGGGGATTTAGGGGATTAGATTATCAATGATAACCACTACTTTCGCAACAGTAATTAACTACCTGTCAAAATGACTTCCAAAAAGACTAGTAATCTTGTTCTATTTCTCTTTCTGATTGTTCCAATCCTTGGGTATTTATTATGGCCTTTACAAAGTGATGAATTTCAAATAGAATGGGATGTAAATTTAATGGAAGTAAAGGCACAACTATTGTCAAACATAAGTCAACAAACTGATACAACTTCTCGACCCAATATCATTTTAATCCTAGCTGATGATTTAGGTAAATATGACATTTCACTTTACGGGCATCCAATTGTCAGAACACCAAATATTGATCGATTGGCAAAGAGTGGAGCTCGCTTTGAACAAGGCTACGTAAGTGCATCTGTTTGCGCACCTTCAAGAGCTGGATTATTAACAGGCAGATACCAGCATCGATTTGGCTTTGCTAGTCAGACGCAAGAAAATTACCTAGATAATCGACTTCAATATTATGGGATGAATGCATTTATTGATTCATATCCGTGGAAAATAAAGAGAATGGATAAAGTGCCCAATGCTGAGGCAATGGCCAAGCAAGGGTTACCACCTTCAGAGATTACAATTGGTGATGCTTTAAAAGCAAAAGGGTATAAAACTGCATTGATTGGCAAATGGCATCTTGGGAAAAATAAAGGACAGACACCTTGTGATTTTGGCTTCGATTATCAGTATGGGTTTTACGCCTCACATTCATTATTTATTCCTGAAAATACTAAAGGCTATGTCGATCAAAAAAATGAGAATGATTGGACGGATCAATATATCTGGGAAGGTCAACGCGAAGGCGTTCATGCTGTTAGACGTAACTGTCAGATAATCCAGGAAGACCGATATTTTACTGATGCCATTTCTGAAGAAGCGATTCAATTCATAAATAAGAATGAGCAACCGTATTTCATGTATTTGCCCTTCAACGCGCCACATACACCATTACAAGCTTCAGAGAAGGATGTAGCTATATATAAAGAAGTGAAGGATCCTATTAAACGCATCTACTATGCCATGATTACATCTCTCGATAGGGCTATTGGAAATATTTTGGATGAAGTAGAACGTAAGGGGCAAACTGATAACACATTGATATTTTTACTTAGTGATAATGGTGGCGCAACATATACACACACTACTGATAATGACCCATTAGAAGGTGGTAAAATGACAGCTTTTGATGGTGGTTTGCAAATTCCATTTATCATGAAGTGGCCAGAAAAGGTGCCTGCAAATCAAGCATTCGATGAGCCAGTAATTAGTCTGGATATATTCCAAACTTGTCTAAGTGCGGCCAATATCACTACTCCGCTTAATCGAAAAATTGATGGCTTGGATTTAATGAATATTGTCAATGGAGAAACAGAATCATTTACAACTAGAGATTTATTTTGGAATAGCGGAGATATGACAACTGTTCTTGATTTTCCTTATAAGTTGATTCACATGAAGGAAAGACAACAAACAATGTTGTACAAAATAGATACTGATCCGTATGAAGAATCAAACTTAGTTGATCAGAATAAATCAATGGTCCAGAAATTACTGATCAAACAACAAAATTGGCACCAAGAATTACCAAAGCCTATGTGGCCAACGATGATTGAATTCATTCACGAAAAAGATGGAGAAAAATATTACTTTGATAATTGAACGCATTAAAATTTTTCGACATCGTTCACTATAAATTTCATAAAATTTATATTTGAGTACCAATAATCTATATGACGAGTGAAGAGTTAATAAAAGAAGCAGGTAAATTAGTTAATCCTAAAACAATTGATAATGCTGAAATGGGCGGTGTCGGATGCATTTTAGTTACTGATAAAAATAATTTATTTAAAGGTGTTTGTATCGATACGAATTCAGGGATGGGCTTTTGTGCAGAACATACTGCAATAAGTCAAATGATTACCCAAGGCGAGTATAAAATTCAAACTATTGTAGCCGTTGCAAAAGACAAGAACAGCAATATTACAATCCTTGCCCCTTGTGGAAGATGTCGAGAATTCATGTATCAGACCAACAATACAAATATTAATACGGATGTAGTGTTAGGCAAAAATAAAATAGTAAAACTAAAGGAACTGCTTCCTTATTTTAATTGGTCACAAAACTTTATTAACCCAGAATAATTAGATAAAGAAATTACTTCATAGTATGATAAAAGGATTCAGTAATATGCACATACTAATTACTTGTTTAAATTTACCTATCTGAATAATTAACTGATTGACACATGAAGATTCAGCGCCTCAATATGGACAACTGCTGGTGCATTGATTTTGAAGATAAAACACTTCTAATCGACCCTTGGTTAAAAGGTGCAGAAGTTGATTATTTTTCTTGGTTCAATAAGCAATGGCTTCGGACAACACCTGTATCTCCAGAAGATGTTCCAGCCTATGATTATGTTGTCATCACTCAAAAATATCCTGATCATTTTCACCCCGAAACACTGCTTGCACTACAGCCAAAAAAACTCATTGTTCCGAAATCTATTCTTGCAAAAGTAAAATCATTATTACCGAATTCGGATGTTGATCATTTTGGTTCGTCTCCTGTGCAATTAGATGGTTCTAAGCTTCGAATTCATGCTCTTCAGTCAACACGGAAAATGGATCCCATTTATGATGCATTGCTAATTGAGAATGGTGAGGAAAGCATCTTTCTTGCCACCCACGGTTTTACAGAACCAGATGCTTGGCTCGACCAACTTTCATTATTGCCAGCGGTGACTCTTGCATTCACTCCTTTTGACGAATATAGGTTGCCATCTTGGCTAGGAGGTGCAGTCACACCAGGGCTCGATGCAGTCAAAGACATGATAACATCTATTAAGCCTCATAAAATAGTAGCTACTCATGATGAAGATAAAATTGCTAAAGGATTAATATCAAAATTGGCTAGAATCACTCGATCTCCGGATTCCTCTATTTTATTAAAACAAGACTTATTCAAAAATCGATTGCTCCACATTACAGATTACAATTGGCACATCATATGAGTACAAAAAGCAACGCCCTATTTCAAATAATATTTATCTATATCATTATAGCTATCTCTGGTCTATTAGGTTTAATGTATATACAAACGGGATCTGAAGTTGTAGATTTTCTGATGGCGCATGTTGTGATGACAGTGGTCTGTTTTATTTGTTCATTGGTGAAACGCAATAGTTCTGTCTATGATCCTTTCTGGAGTATCGTTCCGTTTTTTTTTACTGTAGCTTGGGCTTATCTCCATACAGATATATTGAATATATATCACATCATCACGTTTGTAGTCATTAATTTATGGTCATGGCGGTTGACATTTAATTGGGTTCGGTCATGGTCAGGATTTGATCATGAAGATTGGCGTTATGTTGAATTAGCTGAGAAATCAGGAGCACTATATCCGATCGTCAATTTTTTTGGCATTCACCTTTTTCCAACTTTTTGGGTGTTTGGTGGCATGTGGCCTTTATTTTACATGTTTGGATCCGAATTGCAATCATTAGCATTATTTATTGTCGGAGTAATCACAAGTTTAGCCGGCTTTTTATTCGAATTTTTTGCTGACAATCAGTTGGCTGCATTTCGTCGACGACAGAATCCAAAAACGGAGGACCTTCTGGATACTGGATTATGGGGACGATCCAGACATCCTAATTATCTAGGAGAATTACTTTTTTGGATAGGTCTTTTTGCAATAGGTTATTCCTTTGGAGCACCTTTAATGACAATTGCAGGTTGTGTTGCGCTGATCCTTTTATTTATGTTGGCTTCAATTCCTTGGAAAGAAAGACGCATGGCAGAAAGACGTCCTGCTTTTAAAGAGTACCAACGGAGAGTTCCAATGTTGATTCCCAGTTTAAAAAGTAAGTAGGATTGATGCCGCAAAGAGTGTAACACCTTTTGCTCAGGAGCAATACCTGAGTCGAATCGCGATAGCTATCGGGATGAACTCTCGACGGCAATTTAACTCCCAATCACTCAGGAAAATACTCAATGTACTTTCTCACTATTTGTGAAAACTCTTCTCCATAGTATTTTGACAGTAAATAAAAACTCATGTCTATACCAGCACTTACTCCAGCTGAAGTGACAATCGTTTCATTGTCTACATATCGTTTTTCCTTATTGACTTGTATGGTGGAATCAAGTTTTGTCAACATATCAAAAGACAAATGATGAGAACAAGCTTGCATATTTTTCAAATAGCCCAATTTAGCCAGAATCAATGCCCCTGTGCAAATTGTTGCAGTCAACTTTGAATTGTCTATGCACTCTTTTATACGAGCGAGTGCAGCTTCATCTTTTACGATAGGTCTCGTACCAAATCCTCCGGGAATCAAAAACAAATCATAGGCCTGTCCATCTAGTACGGTATTAGTAGTTACATTCAGCAATGATTTAGAAACTGCAATCTCCTTTTGCAAGCCTACGGTTTCTATGCTGAACAGCGAACCATCTTTTACATAATTAGCTGCTCCAAATACTTCTAAAGGTCCTGCAAAATCGAGCAACTCGACATCTTGGAATAGGAGCATACCGATGCTGTCTATTTTCATATCTTAATTTTCATAAGCGACGGACTTTACCTTTCCTTCAAAATATTCATTTGTGTTAAACATAAAATTTTGTATTCACTTAGTCGAAAGTTCAAATTTACTAAAGTGCAATGGAAGGACTTAGGCAAAAAACATCAAATTCGACATTTAGTGACCATAATACTACTCTTATGAAGCAATATCCTATTTAGGAATTCTATGAATATTGAAAAAAATATCTATTCTTATAAGCGTTTTCGATAATCCCTCCCTTTTACTAATAAAGACTTTACTATGAAAGACTTTGTACGCTTGTTCGCAAGCTTATTACTTATTATTACTATATCATCATCCTGTCATGAAGACTTAGTAGAAGAGGTAGTCATAACCGATGAATTCACCCCATTTACGATTTTTGAAGCTCAGGTCAATGGTATTGTTTCTGATGACTCAGGTGATCCTATAGCAAATGCCACCATTTTAATTGACGGAGAAATGGTCCAGACTGATGATCTTGGTTATTTCCAAATTGAAAACCTCAGATCAAATTCGCAAGAAAGCAAGCAATTATCAATCCAAGCTGAAGGTTTTTTGCCATCAAGTCGACTGATACGGGTATTGTCTCCGAGTACGATTGATTTAAACATAAGCTTGATCCCCATTCCAGGGCAAATGGATTTTCAGGCTACTGATGGCTTTACTGCGCAAGTTTCTGAATCTGCAAGTATCCAATTTTTTCCAAATGGAATAACAAGGGATAATCAGCCTTATACTGGTCAAGTCTTCCTTCGTTCGTATCACCTTGCGAAAGATGATGAACAGTTGTTCGATAAGCTTCCTGGAGCTCTTGTTGGGCTAGATGTAGACGAAACGCTTCAACAATTGGAAACATACGGAATGATCTATGCGCTTCTGGAAGATGAATTTGGCAACGAACTACAACCAGATCCAGGAGCTACTGCTTTATTGACAATCAACATACCAGATCAATATTTAAATGTTGCTCCTGCCGAAGTCCCATTATGGTTTTTTGATGAGACTAGTGGTGTCTGGATTGAAGAGGGAATTGCGACAAAAAATGGAAATAGGTATGAAGGAAATGTAACACATTTTAGTTGGTGGAATATTGACATACCCATTGGTAATTTGCTCACAATTTGCATGAATTTTATTGATGACGCAACTGGAGAACCTCTTAGCAATAGTCCAATCTTATTTTCTTCTGAAGGTATACAATTTGGTATCCAGTTTACAAATGATGATGGGTCTTTATGTGTCAATTTACCGGACGAATTTGAAATAGATCTACGGGTAGAAGCTGATTGTGCATATACAAATTCTGTTACGATTGGTCCCTTTACCAACAGTCAGGATAATATTGATGTAGCTCTTGGTGTCAATCGAGATGGGGCAATTGCCATAACGGGTACAGTTATAGATTGTGAAGGTAATCCACTTGATATTGAGAATATATCCGTTTCAAGAGACGGTAATCGTCAGGTAATACCAGTGAACTCTGATGGTTCATATGCATACGAATTACTTTGTCCGAGATCAGGTGATAGAATTAAAATTTTAGCCTTTGATCCTCAAACCAATATTGCAGCTGCAGACGAATTGATTATTCAGAATGCAGATGAAAATGTAGTCTTCGATTTCAATACGTGCGACCAGGCAGACAATTTATTGTCAGGTGAAATATTTGGCGAAGCTACGGCTATCAGTATAGAGTCAGTACGTACAAATCCGAATGAAACAATTTTGGTTTTGGATAATGGTTGTTTTCTTTCATTCCTAGGAAATACAACAGGCACATTTGATGGTGCCTATTTCTGTGGAACTTCAGAGAGTGGAGAAGTAGTAGTTACTATTACTCAGTATAACAATATAGTTTCTGGATCGTTTTCTGGGACTGATTTATCTGGAACATTTAGTGCATCAATAAACTAAAGGAGAACACCATTGGAAGATAAGATCATCATAGCAGAATGTAAAAGAGCTGATCCTAAGTATCAGAAAATATTATTAGAAAAGTATTCTGATTACCTAGCAAGTGCAGCAAGAAACTATGTCTCTGATTCTAGTTCAATCATGGACATACTTCAGGAAACATGGATCATCATCTTTAATAATATTGAAAAATACGAGGAACGGGGATACTTCTATCCTTGGGCAAAGCGAATCATGCTGAGAGAAATAATTAGAGCAAGCAAAAAAGATAAAGCAAAAATATTGTTAATAGATACACTTAAAAATCGTACAGAAATTAGTCAACCTTCTGTTGAAAGCCAATTAGAATTAGAAGAAGCAATGAAACTTATTGAACAAATTAATTCTCCTGCAAAAGAGGTCTTTAAGTTGAAGATTATTGATGAACTGAGTCACAAAGAAATTGCAGAGATCATGAGCATAAAAGAAAGCACCTCAAGAGTTCACCTGACAAATGCAAGAAAGCAATTAAAAGAACTGCTCACTGTTCGTGATAAAAGAAAAACAATGCTATGAATCTGAATGAACTAGAAAAAGGATTAAAGAATTATAAGTCTGCATCTCCAGATAAGATTGATACAGAAACATTGTGGAATGAAGTGTCTCCACATATACCCCAATTTAAGAAACGCGACTCAAGAAGATTTTTCATTTTCTTTTTTTTCCTATGTGCATGTATGGCTGCATTATATTTAATTAACTCTGATTCGATGAATAAAGATCAAGAGTTAACCATGGAGAACTCAGTTAATTCTACTAGGAAAACTCAAAATCTTGTAGCAAAAAATGAAAATGAAAATAATATTCTGGACAAGCAAATTGACGAACAGTTACCTCAAGCTAATAAATTAACACGTAATAAATCGATATCCTCTGATGGGCTAGCGATGGTAAATGCAAATAATTTTTCTGAAGTAGCCTCATCTGTAAAATCAATAACAAAAGAATCCTCTGTACAGTCTGATGATATAATAAACAACTTAAATAATCAGTATGATATAACTACTTCACCTACAAAAAAATTAAATACAAGCATTGAATATTTTGCAGTTAATAATGGGAGTACTTTAAAGGGATTAACTAGCATTGCCCGTAGATTAAGAAATGACAAGACTGGGGTTAGTGATAATGATCAGACTATTGCTTTCCAAGCCTCAAATGATACACCTGAGTTAAACAATTCTACGAAATTCAGTAAGCTATTTGTTTTGGAAGAGAAACAAAGTCGAGAATTGATTGACTTAGGTGTTATTCCACTAACATCATTATTAATCGCAGATGTTGAGATGCCTGTAATGCCGAAACGATTGTATCTATACAACAAACAATCTCGGTATAAAGGGAGTATTGAAATTGGAGGCGCTTACTTCATTCCAAGTAGATCTCTTACACTTAATAACCAAGAATTTGAAAATGAGTTCGCAAGCAGAAATGCAGCAGAAGAAATACTCGACGCCTGGAACAGCACAATTGCATTTAGGTATATGGTGCATCCAAATATTGGCTTAAGAGTAGGTCTGCAGTATTTAGTGATTAATGAACGATCAACAAAACAATTAAATCTTTCAGAGACGCTCTTTATAGAGGATACAATAATTGGAAATTTCGTCAGACTCGATGGTATAAGTGAACCTATAAGGGGAGACATCGAACTCAATCGAACAATAACCAGACGAGTAAGTAGGATCAATACTTTTCGATTAATTCAAATTCCGATAGAGGTCTTTTATGCCCAGCGATTAAATAAGTTACAGTTTGAATTAGGTGCAGGAGTTATACAAAATATATCGACATCAAGTTCAGGGTTTTGGCATCCAGATGACCAAAGTGAATATGATTTATCGCTTGATCAAAATGATTACATCAAGTCTAGAATTGGGATGTCATTTACAGGTAGAGCAGGGATATCTTACCCTTTAAATAGAAACTTTGATTTGTTTTCCAATATCAGATATGTGACCTCCATAAATGGCTTTACAAATTCCAACTACGGCATTAATCAATCGTATACACTTATTGGTGCTGATCTTGGTATACGCATTAATTTAATTAAATGAATAAAAGAAAAGTTATAAATATGAGAACATTAATTTTTACAATCATCTCTTTGTTGGTTATGACTAACATAAGTTTGGCACAATTGAATTGTGTGGAAGGAATTAACACAGTTTCTATTGATCCTTGGACAAATACTGCAGTATTGTTTCCAAAAGATTTTTTAGTAGATGCTCAAGCTGATGGAAGCTTTGAACTATCTATAGATGGTACTAACTTCTTTGAATCCATAGAGTTAGAAGAAGGTGAGTTTCAAGTCACGGTGCGTGATATGTCCACAGGCGAAACATGTGAGTCTATGTTGCTGGTTAATGATCAAATACCTCCAGTGGCTATATGTTCGGAATTAGTCCAGATTTTAATTTCAGACTCGATAGTCATTCTCAATGTAGAAGATATAAATCTAGGCTCCCATGATTCAGGAAATAGTGAAGTTACTCTTGGCCTTAGCATTGATGGTATTGACAATCAAGATCCACTTGCTCCTGACTTTGTTCCTGTTACAGAAATAGAATTTGATTCTCAAGATGTTTGTAAGGAATTCAATGTTATATTAAATGCATGGGATGCTTCTGGTAATTCCACAGCCTGCTGGGCCATAGTTCAAATAACTGATCCTGTAAGTCTTTGTGACTTTACAAACTCAACTGAGGTAATGCGCGAAGATGTTGCAGAGAATGAAATACCTTTATTTGTTAATCCCTTTGTCGAAAATCTCGAAACATCAGTATTCGATTTTGAAATTAATGGTGTCCAACCTACATCTTATGCAAACGGAACCTACGGTTTACCATTGAGTGATATTCAGCAAACTGATAATGTGTTGAGGATTCTTTCTGACAATTCAATGGCGTTAAACGGTCTTAGCACAATTGATCTGGTGTTGTTAATCCAATTTCTTGTTGCAGGAAACCCTCTGTCAAATGAACAAATTATCGCTTCAGATCTAGATAAGTCAGGAGATTTATCTCTAACCAGAGATGCCATATTATTTTCAAAATTGATATTGGGAGAAGAAATAGATATTCCAGGGGAAGATTACTTTATGATTCCTGAGAATAGTTTATCAATAAATTCTTTAGATGCGTTTAATTTTGAAAACAACTTCTCGTCCTTCTCATTTGATCTAGCAGAATTGGATCAGGACACTGGAATCACGGTAGATGTACACAAATATGGAGACTTGAACGGTAACTTCACAGAAACCAGATCTTCAGAACCAGGCTTACTTTCATTCGACAATACATTTGTGCACAGCAATCAAGAAGTGTTTATCGATTTCATCTTGTCATCATCCACTGAGGTCAACTCATTCGTTGGCGCACAAGCAGAATTGTTATTCCAATCAGGGATTATTACTTCTGTCGATAATAATGGTCAATCGGATTTCAATTATCTGTTTGAAGAAAATAGATTGCGATTTACATTTGCAGATAATAAGGATCATTCAGAATTAACATTTACAGTAGGCTTTATCCCAAATGAAAGTGTCCAACTGGAAGATGTCATTGCACTATCAACTTCTTTTCATACAGAATTTATTACCTCAGAATTAAGTGTAGGTGCTATTGAATTACAAGCTAACATGGTGACTTCTTTAGCAGATGATGAAATAGAAACAGATGTCAAAGTGTACCCAAGTCCAGCTCGGGATTATTTTACGATTACAGTGAATGAAAATCAGATAGGAAAGCAACTGTTTGTCATTAATCAATTGGGGCAGGTTGAATTAAATACACTAGTAAAGAATTCAAATTCTACTATCAACATCTCTGCTTTGTCAACTGGGTTAAAGTTTGTTAGAATTGAAGATGAAGCAAATATTTACAAATTGATGGTAAAATAAGAGAGTGCTTTGTTAAGTATTAAATCAAAAAATAGCAATCGTTTGTAGTAACTGTCTTTGTTCTTGGTGTCCTTCAAATTGATAATTAAATTTGACAACATACACGCCAGGATTTACATTTAATTGAAGTGCATCAAAATCTATTGCATTACCTTCATAAAACAAATTTCCCCATTTGTCATATAGCTTGAGTTTTTGAGAAGTGAGATTACAATTGCTGAAAATGCGAAGAAGATTGTTGGAATTGTCAGCTTGTGGAATGCGATTAATGGCATTTGGTACATAACCAATGCACGCATTTGAAGGAATAGACACTTGTGGCTCGCTAGTTTCTGTTGAGTCAATTGGTGTTTCGATGTCGCAGGCTCCTGGTATAATGTTGATGGTGTCAGCGTCTAAACAATTAGCAGTTTCGACCTCAAGCCAAAATGTACCAGTAGTTCGAACAACGATTGTAGAGCTGGTAGACCCATCCGACCAAAAATAATTACCAGAAACATTGGCAGTTAAGATGATACTATCTTCTGGACACAGCTCTTCATCAGAGCCGAGGTTTACTTGTAGTTCTTCAAGAGCAACAAGAATGGTATCTTTTGATGAGCATTGACCATCTGTCACTTCTAACCAGTATTGACCAGATCGGACAACCTCAATAGATTGCGTTATTTGGTTTGTAGACCAAAGATAAGATTGCCCTTGTATTGGGCTCTCTAGCAAGACAGATGATTGATCGCAAGCAACAATATCGTCACCAAAACTGAATTCATTACTATTTGCAAATGATACATTAATTGTATCTCTCAGAATACAGCCTTCTTTGGTTTCTACTTCTAACCAAAAATCTCCTGAGGTATTCACTTCAATTGAAGGGATTGTATCACCTGTACTCCAATTATAAGATTTGCTTATAAAGGGACTATCCAATTGGTAGGAGGGATTATCACATATAACTTGATCTTCGCCAAGATTTAAATGCAAATCATTTCTAAATATTATGTCTATTGAATCTGTTCTAATTAAACAATTACTAAATGTTCTTTCTAACCAATAAATTCCACTTAGACTTATTTCTTTGATAGGTGAAGTTGAGCCATCATTCCATAGATAACTAACACCATCTGAGGTCGAGTCTAGTATAATTTGACTAGCTGTGCAGATCACGCTATCTTTTGGAAAAGGTGCTTGTAAATCTGGTTGTTGGTCTGCAACAACTACAAGATTTTGCAGAGTTCCAGCTAAAATGTTATTTGAAGGAGCAGAAATGGCTTTTAATTCGAAATTTGCCTCAACTCCCTTTTTATTAGGTGTGTGAATAACTGATATGTAAGGTCCGAGTTCATGATTTAAATAAATTTTACCATTTGGTCCTCGTTGAATTCCAGGTATTCCTCCAGGGAATCCTTCTTCATTTAGTACTACTTTTGAAGAGTTAATATCAGTATCTAGCAAATCAAATTGAACTAGATCTTCAAACCGCGAATTGCTTCTGTTTGGTTCATAAGCATATAAAAATCTTCCACTTGGTGAAAAACAAACTGCGTGAAATCTTTTACCTGTTGCAATAGAATTCTTGTACTTCAATTTTCCGCTTAGCTTGTCAAACTCAAACATATTAATTCCACCAAAAAGATTCGTGACTATATCATGTTGTGCATTAATATTCATTTCTGCTAATAGGGTGCTAGTGCCACAAGAGTTTGTGTCAAAATTAATCATTTGGTCAGCTGAGGAAATTACGGGATTTTGATTAAAGCCATTTTCTGTAATTTCATATGATAAAAAGTTATCACTGCATCTGTCATGAACAATTAACCATAAATGTGATTCATCTCGTTTTGCTAAAATCATTCCCTCAGTTAACTCATCAGCAACAAAAATATTTTTTTCAATAACAAGGCCTCTTCCATTTTCTTCTGCAATATCAATTAGTGAGTAATGCAATCTGCCTGGGTTGCCTCCATCTTCTAAGGTAAAAAGAATGTATAGTGTTGATTTTGGTATTCGAGTTGCTACAACTGTTTGAATGCCTATTGTACTACCTTTTAAATTTTGTCCATTTTCTATAATGGTGTGTTCGCTATTCCAAATTGTTTTTCCATCCGAATAAAATAGAAGATCTCCACAACTGCTTGATACAGTACAAACACCAAACGAGCTGTTTTGCATAGCAGAACCTACTAAATATTCTGGTGGAGTAGAATTGAAGTTTAAGCCGCCTCCACCTCCAAATATCCAATTATTATTTTCTCCTTGTGCGGAAAATTCTGTTAAACTTAAACAACAAATTATTAGAAATATATATTTTATCAATTTCGCTTAATATTAGAAGGCCAATAAATTGACCTCCTTAATTTATAATTAGCAAGGAAATAGCCCAACTACAAAATCAATCGCTGCATTACGATCGTCTCGATCTATAAATGTTGTTTCACCCAATCCTCTGTATAAAGAAAGATAACCAAATCTTCTAATCTTAGAAGAAAGGTTCCAAGTTTCACATTGATTTGAAGTTCCATGATTGTCGTTGCAAGCACTAGGACTATTGCAATAGGTACTGCAAGTTGAACCAAAATATGCAATATCCGCAGCGGAAAAAACTCCATTTCCATTTAAGTCACCACAATAGTTTATCCAGCCTGAATTGCAAGCACCTGTAGTTCTGGTTTCAACTCTAGAATTAATTCGACTTCTTATCTCATCTATAAATTCCGGTGATAATTCAGGTAAATTATTCTCTTCAAAATATCGCAATAATTCATCTAAACTGACAACTTCCCTTTTTACTTCGCCGTTTTTTTTGGCAAATTCTTGATATTCTAGATAGTCTTCATTGAACAAATTTTTCTGTGTCAGAATTCTCAAATTGAACTCTATCAAATTGATTTGAATTAAGTTGTGATAAATCTTCTTCTTGACATGCAAATAAAGTCATTAACAGAGTAGAGTGATTAAAATAAATTTTGTGTTCATAATATAAACATTTAAATAATTGGTTAAAAATTGAGGGTAGATTTTCGAACAACGTTTTGTGCGTAAGTCTCTCATAAGACAGGGGATGATCCCATATACAGAAAGGTAAACTTCCATCCTATTTGTTAATAAACATTCATCCATAGATGATATATTTTCCACATATTTGCACATGCCAAAAACCGCCCAAGAGTATATTGAGATTATCGGTGCAAAAGAGAACAATCTCAAAGACGTCTCTCTAAGAATTCCTAGGAACCAGCTGGTTGTCATCACTGGTATCAGCGGTAGTGGTAAATCATCACTGGCATTTGATACCATTTATGCAGAAGGGCAGCGCCGTTATGTGGAAACATTCTCAGCCTATGCGCGCCAATTTCTTGGTAAAATGGATCGTCCTGAAGTCGAGCAAATCACTGGCTTGAGCCCCGTCATTTCTATCGAACAAAAAACTACAGGATGGAATCCGCGATCAACGGTAGGCACAACCACTGAATTGTATGATTTCCTTCGACTGCTCTTTGCACGAGCGAGTGATGCCTATAGTTTGGCTACTGGGAAGAAGATGGTAAAGTTTACCGAAGAGCAACTTATCCAGCACATTCTGAAGACATTCAAAAAGAGAAAGGTAATTATCCTGGCTCCACTTGTGAGATCTAGAAAAGGGCATTATCGAGAGTTGTTTGAGCAGACAAGAAAGAAAGGATATACTAAGGTCAGAGTTGATGGTGAGATCATGGATCTTAGACCAGGACTTAAAGTAGATCGATATAAAGTCCATGATATTGAAGTTGTCGTTGATAGGATAAAAGTGATTGCAGATAAACGTGAACGACTTGCAGCATCAATTGATACAGCAATGCGACTAGGCAATGATCTGATGATGCTGATCGATGTGGATGAAGACGTGTTGTATCCATTTAGCAAAAAGCTCATGTGTCCGGATACTGGTATCTCTTATGAAATCCCATCACCAAATAGCTTCTCATTCAATTCACCTTATGGGACCTGTCAATCTTGTAAAGGTCTTGGCAAATCTCATGATGTGGATATGAATAAGGTGATGCCAGATAAATCAAAAAGCATCAACGATGTAGGTATCGCCCCTTTTGGAGAAGTAAGAGATAATTCTACCTTCAAACAATTACGCGCAATTGCCAAAAAATATAAATTCACTTTCTCTACGCCCATTAAGAAAATTCCAAAAGAAGCATTGGAATTGATCTTGTATGGCGGCGGTGACAGTGTATCCAGTACAAGTAAATATGCCGTTCATGATTACGTCTATGATCTTGCAGATGCAGGAATACTCAACATGTTGTCTCACTGGTACCGCAATTCTTCATCAGACAGAATCAGACGGTGGGCAGAGGAGTTTATGACAGTGATCACCTGTCCCGATTGTGAAGGTTATCGATTGCGCACAGAATCGTTGCATTTTAAAATTGATGACAAGCACATCGGTCAGTTGGCACAAATGGATTTAGATGTTTTGCAAGATTGGTTGAAAGGATTAGAAAAAAGGATGTCCAAAAAACAAGCCATCATTGCAGCTGAAGTATTGAAGGAAATCAGATTGCGTCTTGATTTTTTATTGGAAGTTGGATTAGATTATTTAAGTCTTAATCGTCCTTCCAGAACCTTGTCAGGAGGAGAAGCGCAACGAACGAGGTTAGCAACACAAATAGGTTCTCAATTGACTGGGATCACCTATATCATGGACGAACCTAGTATTGGACTCCATCAGCGTGACAACCACAAATTGATTGAGTCACTAAAGAATCTATCAAAGATCGGGAATACAGTCATTGTTGTTGAGCACGATAAAGATATAATGCTTGCCTCTGATCATTTGATTGATCTTGGTCCAGGCGCAGGTAAACATGGAGGAGAATTGGTTAATGAAGGAAAACCCTCATCATTTAAAAAAACAAAGGGTTTAACTGCCTCTTATCTCGGCAATAAAATAAGGATAGAGATTCCCAAAAAACGACGAAAAGGCAATAAGAAAAAGCTAGTCTTGAAAGGGGCGACAGGGCATAATTTGAAAAATGTAGACCTAGAAATACCGCTTGGCACCTTTACTTGTGTAACGGGTGTATCAGGTAGTGGCAAATCTTCATTGATCAATCAAACCTTATATCCCATCCTTCGACAACACTTTTATAAGAGTGTCCAAAAACCACTTCCTTATAAGGAAATTAAAGGATTGGAACACGTTGACAAGGTTATTGAAATTGACCAATCTCCAATAGGACGTACACCTCGATCTAATCCTGCAACATATACAGGAATGTTTACTCCTATACGCAAATTATTTACAGACATTCCAGAATCAAAAATCAGAGGATATAAGATGGGGCGTTTTTCCTTTAATGTCAAAGGTGGACGATGCGAGACTTGTCAAGGTGGTGGACAAAGAGTCATTGAAATGAATTTTCTGCCAGACGTATATGTGGAATGCGAAACATGTTTGGGAAAGAGATACAATCGCGAAACCTTAGAAATTTTATTCAAAGGAAAATCTATTTCTGATGTCCTAGAATTAACCGTTGAAGAAGGCGTAGAATTCTTTAAAGCAATTCCATCCATTTATCGAAAATTAAAGACGCTTAATGATGTCGGACTTGGCTATATTACCTTAGGACAACAGGCGACAACCTTATCTGGCGGCGAAGCACAACGCGTAAAATTAGCCGAAGAACTATCCAAAAAAGACACAGGGAATACCTTGTATATTCTTGACGAACCGACAACGGGTTTGCATTTTGAAGACGTCAATCACTTGATACATGTGCTCAATCGATTAACCGATAAAGGCAATACCATTATTGTGATTGAGCACAACCTGGACATCATTAAAGTTGCTGACCATATCATTGATATTGGACCAGAAGGCGGCACAAGAGGAGGTAAGATTATCGCTACAGGAACGCCTGAAACAATAGCTAAGAAAAAGAAAAGCTACACAGGGTACTATTTGAAGAGTGAGTTGAAGGGTTGATGCTGCAAAGAGCTGAAACACCTTTTCTCAGGAGAATACTTGAGTTTAAGGTCTCTGATCTCCTGAGTTTAGAATCGAATTACTTGTTAAGGTTATATTATGAGTCAAAGGTCTCCGACCTCTTGGCAGCAACACATTACACCGGATAAAAAAACTGCTCCGAAACAATCTTCCCATCTTCAACACGGTACATACACATTTCAGGATTTTTCATTCTTGGTGCTCCTTTCATGGTGATATCCATAACCATAGAGCAAGAAAAGTGATTTCCTGCCACAATAGGATCGCTAACTTCCATGCCATGTACTTCTTCTACCATTGAATTCCATAGCTCACCTTTCTTTTGAATGGCTTCCATTCCCTCCACTCTTTCTGGGAATCCTTCTGCGCCTGGCATTTCAATGCTCACCGCATTTGGAGAGTATAATTCACCCATTGCTTTTTCCCAATCGCCAGCTCGGCAATACTCGACTAATTTGTTTGCTACTTCTTGAGTTGTCATGTTATCTTTTTTATAGTTTGAGAATTAGATTTCAAATAACACAGTTAAGATATTAAAAATAAAACTTGATTATAAGTTTGTGACTCGCTTATATGGGATTTGACCAACTTTAATTTCATCCTTTGATATTATTGTAATGACCTTGTCCAGGCCGGCACCTTCGCAGTTCATATGGGCTTCACCAGTTTCACAATTCATTATCTGATACCCGCAGTCCATGTCATTATAGTCTAATCCTCGTATGATAATTGACCCGGATCTACCACCAGTAAATCTCCATTTTCCTTCCATTATGTTAGATTCAAAATAACCATTTAGTGTCTCATCATATCTATCACAAATATCTGGTTCTGATTTACAGGAAAATAAACTGGCAACGATGAAAAATATATATACATGTATTGTTTTCATTCACTTTGTTTCTTTGTCCAAACCACTCGTTGAGGGAATGGTATTTCAATATTGTTTTCTCTGAATAATCTATCTATTTCAAAACGAATATCGCTTTTGATATCATTTATCACCAACAAATTTTTACTAAAAAAATATAATTCAAAATCTAGAGAAGAGTCACCAAAACCTGCAAACCGTACAAATGGTGCTGGATAATCAAGAATGTAAGGATTGGTTTTGACGGATTTTAGAAGGATCTTTTTCACTTCACTAGTATCCGTTCCATAAGCAACGCCTATGTTTATATTAAATCTTACTCTATTGTTGCTATGGGTGAGATTGTCGACTTTGTTTGTTGCAATCTGAGAATTTGGTACGATCAAACTGACATTTCCTAATGTTTCCAATAGGGTTGTTCTCAGTCCAATTTTCTTTACGGTTCCAAATGTTCCATTCTGTAATTGGAGAACGTCACCTACTGAAACTGATCGTTCGAATAGTAGAAGAATACCAGAAAACAAGTCATTGAATGTTTGTTGCAGTCCGAGACCTAAGCCAACAAGAAGCGCTGCTGCTCCACCCCAGATTAAGGTCATATTAAACCCTAAATAATTCAATGCGATGATACCAGCGATCACATAAATGACATAACTAATGAGTTGATTCAATGCAAATTGAGCACCTCTATCAATATTATTACTTTGGTAAATCCCAACGAGAATGAGTTGAGTAAGCAATCCAATAATGACTCTTGCGAGCAAAATGATCAGGATTGCAGATATAATATTGGTTAACTTAAATTCAAAACTATTGCCACCATATTGTGTGTTAAAAAGAGTGGGATCAAGATTGAAATTTCGCAACAGAAGAAATAGAGTAAACAAGTAAATAATCCACTGTACCCGCCTGGTCATTTTGAGCTCGCTCGGACGGTTTTCTATTGTTTCATTGGAGCTGTCTTGCTTGGAATAATAGCTGTGTACAAACAAATTGGAAATCACCCAATCGATGATGCGAGCAGACTGTAGGATAAGCAAACCACCAATAATAAGTGCAACATTGAAATTGATGTTCTCCGTTGTAAAGAAACTGAAATTTAAGCCGAATAGATATACGGCAATTAGTAATATGACGAGGAAAAGAAATAACCGAAGGTATTTATAGAAAGTTCGTACTTCGTGTTTCTCAATTTCACTGTCTTCCAGAAATTGTCTGAAAATTTTTCGTTTGGTCAAGCTATAGATCAATAGTATTGCTACAGCGATCAGTATCACAGAAACAACAGAACCCAATGAAACTGAATGTTCTCCGATGGTGAATAGAATTTGTTGAAAAAATTCTCTGATCATGATTCAAAGATACATTAGAAGCATGTAAGGTTTACATCTGAACGTATACAATTGACTTTTCTTCAAAGAATGTTTCTGTAAAGTAGTTTGAGATTGATACCTGTTCAATATAATATTGTCTTGGCACAGCCTTGAGTTCTGCTTTTAGATTCCCGCCCTTCAAACAAATCATGCCATTTGGCAAACCGTTTTTATGTTTTTCTACAATTAAGTTTTTTGACCATGATATCAATTTAGGCAATTGTGCTACAGCCCTAACCACAATGAAATCTGCTTTTTCTTTAACTTCTTCAACTCTACTATGGCTAGTTTTGATGTTTGTCAAGCCGATCTGCTCTGCTATTGCATCTGCTACAGTTAATTTTTTCCGAATGCTATCGACTAGATGAAACTTGACTTCTGGAAAATAAATAGCGAGTGGTATGCTTGGAAAACCACCACCACATCCTAAGTCTAATACTTGAGTACCGTTTACAAAGGAGGTATATTTTGCGACTGCGAGAGAGTGAAGCACATGCCGTACATAGAGATTATCGATATCCTTGCGGGAAATGACATTTATCTTGTCATTCCAGTCTTTATATAAATCCTGAAGTTGACTGAATTGTTCAACCTGGGTATCTGACATATCCGGAAAATACCGGAGAATCTCAAGCATTAGATTACACTAATTGTGTTAAAAATTAGACTAAGTCGGTTGGCTCTTCTTCTACATTAGTTTTATCAGAACTATCTGTGGTATTAGAAGAATTCGTCGCATCAATTCTGGATGATGGATCTGAGTCATCTGATTTAGATTCAGCAATTGCATTTTCGTGCCCGTCAACTCGAAGGTCTTGTGAATCTGCATATGGTCTTGGTCCAATCAGTTTTTCGACTTGTGATTTGAGCAACACTTCTTTCTCTAACAATTCTTGTGCAAGAATGTGGAGTTCGTTATTGTACTTCTTCAACAAAGCCTGAGCTCTGTCATATTCTTTATCAAGTAGTTTTCTGACTTCACCATCAATTAATGTTGCAGTCTCATCAGAATACGGACGTTGATAAGCTTCCTGTTGCATGCCATAAAAAGATACGTTACCTACCTTGTCGTTCATACCATACACAGACACCATTCCATATGCCATCTTTGTTACTTGATCAAGGTCGTTTTGTGCACCAGTCGATATTTTATCGAAGATGATTTTTTCTGCAGCACGACCACCTAGTGTCATACATATCCGATCCAATAATGCTTCTGTTCTTGTGATGTATTCTTCTTTTGGCAGATATTGAGCATAACCAAGAGTACCTATTCCTCTGGGTACGATTGTCACTTTGACAAGTGGTGATGCATGTTCGAGATACCAACCACAAATTGCATGACCAGCTTCATGGTAAGCAATGATTTCTTTTTCTTTTGGAGAGATCAGTTTGTTTTTCTTTTCTAGACCCCCAATAACACGATCAAGTGCATAGTTGAAGTCTTCCATGTCGATGGCTTTCTTACCATGTCTTGCAGCTACTAGTGCTGCTTCATTACAAACGTTTGCAATTTCTGCTCCAGCAAATCCGGGTGTCATTTCTGCCAATGTTGCAGGATTGATTGATTTGCTGATTTTTATATTCTTGAGATGAACCTTAAAGATTGCTTCTCTTCCTTTTAGATCTGGGCGATCAATTCCAATCTGTCGATCAAATCTTCCAGGTCTTAGTAAGGCTGTATCCAATACATCAGGGCGGTTAGTAGCAGCCATCAAAATGACCCCTTTATCCGTACTAAATCCATCCATCTCTACCAATAGTTGGTTTAGTGTATTCTCCCTTTCGTCATTACCGCCTTGCATAGCACCTCTTCCTCTTGCTCTACCAATGGCGTCAATTTCATCAATGAATACAATACAAGGTGCTTTTTCTCTTGCCTGCTTAAATAAGTCTCTTACTCTGGATGCACCTACACCAACAAACATTTCCACAAAATCAGATCCAGATATAGAGAAGAAGGGGACACCTGCTTCTCCAGCAACAGCCTTGGCTAATAATGTTTTACCTGTACCTGGAGGGCCTACGAGCAGAACTCCTTTCGGAATTTTGCCTCCCAGAGAAGTATATTTTTTAGGATTCTTTAGAAAGTCAACAACTTCCATGACTTCTTCTTTCGCCTCATCTAATCCTGCGACATCTTTGAAGGTGACATTTACTTTGGCGTTGTTGTCAAATAGTGTTGCTTTTGATTTACCAATATTGAAAATCTGAGCACCTGGACCTCCTGACCCAGTAGCCACTCTACGCATTATAAACAACCAAAGACCAATGATTAGTAAAAATGGTATTACCCAATTCAAAATTGGTCCTAGCCAATTTGTTTGTGTTTCCCATTTAGGTATGACTGGGTGACCGCTATCCTTTAGTTCTTTTAATCTATCATTGAAATAATCAGCAGGAGGAACTTCAAATGTATATTGTGGGTGCAGGGTACTGTATTTGTGCTTTTTTAAATCTTCGTACCGACTGCTATTGAGAGCATCTTCAGTCAAAAAAACCTGAGCAGTTTTTTCATTGATGATCACCAATTTTTCTAAATCGCCTTCTTGGACAATCGCTTCAAACTTTTGAACATCGATTATTTCCGTTTGACTTTCAAGATGTAAATACAGATTAAGTGCCAAAATAAATAGGATGATGGCACCATATATCCAGTATGAGTTAAAATTTATTTTGCGTGGATCATTTCCACCTTCATTCTTTGTTTTCTTATCAGACATAGTATCGTCTTTTGTCCATTAACAATTTTGAATACGAATCAGTTTGTTAAGAAGACTATAAATCTTCAAACGCAGTATATTTAGCATCACTCCACAAATCCTCTATATTATAATAAGAACGTTTTTCAGGGTGGAAAATGTGAACGACGACATCAAAGAAATCTACCAATATCCATTGAGCACCTTCGATTCCCTCAACATGATTTGGAAACAACCCATATTCCTCTTTAAGACGCTTGCAGATGTTGTTAGAAATTGCTTTAACTTGAGTTGTTGACTCCCCTTCACAAACGATAAAGTAATCTGATGAGGCTTCTTCAATTTCGGTCAAATCTAGCTTGACTATTTTTTTTCCTTTTATGTCTTGGATACAATCTACTATTACATCGTTTAACTCGGAAGTTTGTATTGACTTTAAATTAAGACCCGCCTTTGCTATACTCAAATTAGACCGTATTTTTATTTTTTCAAAGTTAAGTAAAATATACGAGTGATATTGCTAAGTGCTGTAATCATCGGCATCCCGACCATAGAGTTGGATGAAGTCGATTCAACAAATGATTTTGCCTCTAGAATGTTAGAAGATAAAGACCCCGTTCGTGACGGAACAGTCATTTGGGCTAATCACCAAACCAATGGGCGTGGACAATTTGATGCTAAATGGTTGACAAACAAAGCGGAGAATTTGACTATGTCCATCATTCTGAAACCAAGCAACTTACACATTAAGAAACAGTTCTATTTAACCATAATTAGCTCATTATCTATTCTGTTTCTGTTGAAATTGTATGGTATTAAAGCTTCAATAAAGTGGCCAAATGATTGTTATGTAGGGAGAAAGAAGATAGCCGGCATTCTGATTCAAAACTCTATTATTGGCCATAGCATTCGATCAAGTATCGTAGGAATTGGTTTGAATGTTAATCAGAAGAAATTTCACTCTTCTGTTCCAAATGCCACATCATTTCTATTGGAATCAAGCAAAGACCATTCAATATTAGATATACGTCAGCAATTATTTGATTGTTTCGAATCTTATTATTTGGATTTGCAAAATGGTAATCTTGAGTCGCTTATGAGCGATTACCTTACTTCTTTATATCAAAAGGATGTTGTCAGCACCTATGAATCTCATGATGGAAAGCAATTTGGAGGGATCATCAGAGATGTTGATGAATCTGGTTTACTTCACATAGAACTTGAAGATTCTACTATCAGAGCATTTTCTTTAAAAGAGATTCGTTTTCTTTAATATCAAATTTAACCACCAATGAAAGCAAGCATTTTGACAATAGGGGATGAGATACTGATTGGTCAAATTATAGATACCAATTCGGCTTGGATTGGACAGCAATTAAATGCCATTGGGGTTGAGCTGTTTGCTAGTTACTCTGTACAGGATACATTGCCTTCTATTCTTGAAGGCCTTACCAATGCTGCTCGCTCAGCTGACATTGTGCTACTCACAGGAGGTCTTGGACCCACACATGACGATTTGACCTGCGAGGCATTAGCTGCGTATTTTGAAGTTGAGTTAACATTTGACAATACCTTGTGGGAAAGAATCCAACGCTTGTTTGTAGAAAGAGGAAGACAACCGACAGATCTACATAAACAGCAATGTTATTTACCATCGAATGCAAAGACACTTCGTAACAATATGGGCACTGCACCTGGTATGTTGTTTGAGAAAGAGGGTAAGCGATATATTTCTATGCCTGGTGTTCCATATGAAATGAAGTACATTATGGAAACGCACGTTTTGCCTCTACTTCAAAATGAGTCATCGATTCAGATCTTTCACAAGACGATCATGACAGCGGGCAAAGGAGAATCAGTGATTAGTAAACAGATAGAAGACATTAGCCAATCCATTCCAGCCCATATCAAATTAGCTTATTTACCTAATTTATCTCGTGTCCGCGTGCGGTTGTCAAGTGTGAGTGCAGATAATACTGATGCGCAAATTGAACTAAATAAAATTGCAGATCAAATTACGGAACGACTGGGTGAGCTTGTTTATGGATATGATGATATTTCATTTGAAAAAGTGTTGGGACAAATGTGTATAGACAAACAATTACTTCTGGCATCAGCGGAAAGCTGTACAGGTGGATTGATTGCGCATCAACTTGTATCTATTCCCGGATCATCAGCCTACTATACTGGTTCCATCATAGCATATAGTTATGAACTAAAGAATTCGCTTCTCGGTGTATCTGATGACTTGCTAAATACGAAAGGTGCAGTAAGTGAGGAAGTAGTCATTGAGATGTTGTCCGGTTTATTGAAATCAACAAATGCGGATATTGGCATTGCTGTTTCTGGAATTGCAGGACCTGGAGGTGGGACTGAGACGAAACCCGTTGGTACGGTTTGGATCGCTGTGGGCAATAAGGAAAAACAACATACTGAGAAAATATTAATTGGGAGAGACCGTGACATTAATATTCGCTATTCTGCTAATTATGGTTTGAATATGATTCGGTTGTTTATTCAACAAGAGTATTAAAAAAATAAGACACTTCCTTTGAAGTGCCTTATTCCTATATAAATCTATTACTGTTCAAAACAACTGGCCGTCTTAACGAGCTGGCCTTCAACAGTGAAGTTCGCAAACCATGGGTCATCCTGCTTAGCAGATATTCCACCTAGGTTATTAAAATACTTTCTCTCGATAGTAAGTTTCTTTTTCTTTATTTTTATACACAGGAATTAATCAAGATACTTCCATTCAAAACCACAGTATCATCATGGATACATTCAATCAAAAGATCACCCATCCAGGATTGACTAAAGGTGCTCAAACTTCAAATGACTTACGTATTTCAGCAATCACGGCTTTTAATAGCCAGAAATACGAAGACGCAATTCAAGCATTTAGTGAAATAGAAAACGCTACCAATGAAGATGTGTACTATAAAGCAATGAGTTCTTTTTATCTGGAAGATTTTCAAAAAGCCAACCAAGAATTACAAACTTTATTGAATGTAGAATCTCCATTTTATCAAGAAGTTAGATGGTTTCTTGCCATTACTGAAGTTAAACTTGATGATCTGAGTGCGGCCAAATTACTGCTAAATGACATTGACATAAATGAGTGGAATTATACCAAAAGTCAAGAATTATTGAAGTCAATGAAATAACTCAATATGGAGTTATTTCTTGGTTGAGTAAATTTGCCTAACGGATGACAGGTTGGCGACCAAAGGGAGCCGCTTTTGTTAATCCTCAAAGATGATCTTCACATTCTCTGTAACAGGATGCGCTTGACAGGCAAGTATATAACCAGCCTCTACTTCATCGTCATCCAATGCATAGCATGCATCCATTTCTACTTTCCCTGAAACGACCTTGGCCATACAAGTCGAGCATGCTCCACTTGTACAGGAGAATGGTGCATCCTTTTTATTCTCAAGTAAGACGTCCAAGACTGTTTTTGACGGAGGAACATCAATGGTAAATTCTTCTCCTTTTAATACGATAGCAACTGTCCCAGTACCAGCCCCTGCTGTTGCAGTTACTGTAGCTGCTTTCTCTGTTTCATCTGTAGGCGATCCAAAGTATTCTACTTTAATCTGATCTTTTTGCACACCATGACCAAGTAACGCTGCCTGGACAACATCCATCATAATCGTGGGTCCGCAAATCATGTAGACTTGTTGATTCCCTTTGGAAGGATTTTCTGTTAGGAACTCGCCAATGTTTTGCTGGTTAGGTAGACCTTTCCACCCCAGCCAGCTCATTTTTGACTTTGAGAAAAAGCCAGATTTAGTTTTTATGGGATCACTGAGCAAATGTCTCACGGTAAGTTGTCCAGCATATTTGCTTTCAAGCCTTTCCAATTCTTTGTGGAAAATTATGTTTTGCTCATCTTGGTTGCCATAAAATAGATGAACACTACTTTTTGGCTCTTCTTCCAGTATGGTTTTGATCAAGGACATCATTGGAGTTATGCCACTACCACCTGCAAACAGATAATAATCATTCATAAAAGCATGATCATTATCTAAAGTGAAAGTGCCTTGCGGAACCATCACCTCAATCTCTTGACCTACACTTAAGTTATCATTCATGTGATTAGAAATCACGCCATTTTTGACTCGCTTTGACGTCACACCAAGTTTGCCCTCTAATGGACTCGTGTATATGGAATAGGCTCTTCTATACTCCTCTCCGTTTTTGTCAAACTTCAGGGTTAGATATTGACCTGCTTTAAATGTATAGTTCGCTTCAAGGTCTTGTGGAACATCAAAGATAACAGATATACTCTCCTCTGTTTCTTTGACCAATTCCTTAATCTTTAGTGTATGAAAATCCGTACTCATCTTGAATCTATTTAACCAAAAAGACTACAAAAGTATGATTGTTTTGTTTAGTAGAAATTTAAAATGGAAAATTTATTTGAGAAATTGCTCAAATGGCTTGATAGATGAGATAAAATCCAAACGAGAGAAGACCAATTCCAGCTACTTGACTAAACCGTTGTATGTGAATCGCTTTCAATTTAGTGCGAATGGATTTTGCCAAAACCACTTTCAAAATATCTGAAGCGATGATCATGAACAGTATGGAGCTCAGAAAGATAATAGCTTCTGTATTATTGATTTTTCGACCGATGATATAAGTAGAAATAGTACTCAGCCAAAACAGAAATGTGAATGGATTGATGGTATTGACAAGAAATCCTTTCAACCAAAAACCTAGGTAATCCTTGTATTCATGTTTTTTCTGATGTAAATCGAGTTCTACTCGTTTAATGATCGAACCCAATCCAAAAAATATCATTACAATACCTCCGGCCATACCCATCCAAAACTGAAAAGATTCACTTTCTATGGTTGTACTCAATTTTTTGATGAATAAAAACGTAAGAAATACAATCAGAAAATCGCTGATCCATACACCTAACCCCACTGTCATACCAGCCTTACCTCCTTTCTCAACAGCAGTTTGAGTGAGTGCGATGAAGATCGGTCCAAGCGAAACAGAAAGGAAGAGTCCAAAAAGTAAGCCTTCAATGATAAATTGCATGCAACAGTATTGGCAACAAGTTAAGGAAGTCTAACTGAATGAAGTGTATTAATCGATCAACAGTATGACATTAGACATTAATGATCAAATTTTTGATCTAGTTCATTATGCGAAATGGTTATAAAACATTTTCTTCCTCCTGGAGCTTTATAAGGCATTTCGCAGGCAAAAAGTTGATCAATAAGTCCTTGCATCTCATCAGCTAATAAATTGGTCCCTCTTTTCACAGCTTCACTTCGAGCCATAGCCTGACATAGCTTATGTTCTATTGTTTGCGAATCGGAGGTGTCGCTTACAAAATGATCCAAGAATTGCATAATCAATTGTTCGGGATTCAGCTGTGGATCAAGGTGTGCTGGGATGCCTCTGATGACATAGGTCTGTTGGCCAAACTCGCTGACATCAAATCCTATATTTTGTAATTTTGGCAATATTGATTTTAGCAATTCTCCTTGTCGAATATCCAACTCTATAGAGATGGGGAACAACAACTGTTGGGTTGCTGATTGAGAAGTTTGGATTGTTGCCAGTAGTCTCTCATAGATGACACGTTCATGCGCTGATTGTTGATCTATAATGATCAGACCACTTTTTATTTGGGAAACGATGAATCGTTTGTCTACTTGTAAGGGGGCTTTTTGTTGAATTTCATGCTCCAAACTTTCTTGCCCTTCAGTACTGTTGATCTTACTGGCTAGTATAACTGCGTCTTTTTGCTTGGCACCTACAGGGCTCATCAATTCTTCAAATTCAGAATTCCATGCATTGATTTCTGACTTGTTGGCACGTTGAGCTTTTTCATATTCTGAATGCCCACCAACAAATTGCTTTATGGACCCACCTGACTGCAGCGGTTGCTGGGCAAGATTAAAGTTGACATTATGGTCAAAATCCAGAACTGGTGTAATGCTGTATTTGCCTAATGCATGTCTTACAGACACTTTAATGTAGTTGTAAATCAAACGTTCATTTTCAAATTTCACTTCTTGTTTTGTTGGATGTACATTGATGTCTACATCTTCAGGATTTATCTCAATAAATAAAACAAAGAATGGATAAGCCTTATCTGGTAATAACTGTTCGAATGCAAATCGAACCGCATGTGATAAGTAAGGGCTTTTTATGAATCTGTTGTTCACAAAAAAGAACTGATTGCCTTTTGATTTTTTTGAAAATTCTGGTTTACCAATAAACCCATTCACTTGAATGATGTCAGTGGTTTCTTCGACTGGAATCAATTTATCATTAATGGATTTATTAAATAAACCCAATATTCGTTGACGCAGAGAACCAGTTTCGAGTTGGTAAAGATTATTTTCATTGTGAAAACAGGAGAACCCAATATCTGGATGGGCCAGAGCTACTTTTACAAATTCATCAAGGATATGTCTTAATTCTACTGGATCTGATTTTAAAAACTTTCTACGGGCAGGTACATTAAAAAACAATTGTTTGACGCTGAAATTTGATCCAGTAGACATCGAACATGGTTCTAGTTTGACCACTTCAGAATTCTCTATTTTCATCAAAACTCCCAAACTTGATTCAGCAGTCCTTGTTTTCAACTCAACTTTTGCAACGGCAGCAATAGATGCAAGTGCCTCACCTCTAAACCCTTTTGTTTGAATCTTAAACAGATCCTCTGTCTTCCGAATTTTGCTTGTTGCATGCCGTTCAAAAGCCATGCGAGCATCCGTCTCTGTCATACCAGAACCATCGTCGATAACCTGGATCAATGTTTTTCCAGAATCTTTTATGATGAGTTTTATGAAACGAGCACCTGCGTCTACAGCATTTTCCAATAATTCTTTGACTACAGATGACGGACGTTGGATAACTTCTCCTGCGGCAATTTGATTGGCAAGTGCATCTGGTAACAACTGAATGATGTCCGGCATATAAATTATTCAAACGCTTCCAAAAATGAAGGAAGGTATTCTAATAAAAAGTAAAGTGTCAATAAAAGTAATGCCATCAGCACAACCATCACAATTCTATTTGAACGTCTTAGTGATTTCTTGTACAGTTCGCTATCATAACTATTGCCAATGGGTTTTTTAAAACTGCCTCTGATTCTGGCTTTGATGGCTTCAGGATCAGTGGGAGTAGATTCGCCATCTTTGCGGTATGGAGCCATTCTACGTTCCAAATCCTCCTTGTCAGGATCATAGTACCTCGGCGTATAATCGAAGTTTCTGTGTTTTGGTCGTTTGCCCATTCCAAATAATGACATGTCTCAAAAGTAAAACATAGTTCTCTAGCTTGTCAAGCCTTAGCCAAATAGAATTCCACCAGTTTTCAACACCACTCAAAATGACGAAAACTCAGTTAATGAATGCTTAAAACAGCTATTTTATAGTCACAATCGTAAGAAAAGGAGTTATTTGTAGTATGAGGAATCTAGTTCTTTTCATCTTATGTTGTCTTGGAGCACCACTATTGGCCCAAGATGATTTTCGTTTTGAAGATGATGTGTACTTAGACTACATTAAAAGTGTCAAATTTCACCATTCGGGATTGTTTACATCTCTACCTTTGATTGATCTTAATTCCAATGGAAGATTGATATTGACCTTTGATGACCTAACAGGTGTGGACAAAGATTATACCTACGAAATTATCCATTGCGATCGAAATTGGAAAAGATCAGATCTTGATGAATATGATTTTATCAATGGATTCAACAATGAAGAAATACAAGAGGTCAGCTATTCAATAGGGACAACTGTCGACTACACAAATTATACATTAACATTGCCTAATGACGATATAGAATGGACAATATCTGGCAACTATCTTCTTGTTGTATATGAAGATGAATATGATAAAATTCCAGCAATAACCAGGCGTTTCATGGTAGCAGAACAGTTGGTTGTAGTTGAAACACAAGTAGAACAGTCCTTAAATGCTCAGCGATTTAGAACTCATCATGCAATAGACATAACGGTAAATAACGATAACTTTCGAATTACGAATGTGATGAGTGAGCTACAGCTTACTATATTGCAAAATCACAGATGGGATACTGCTATTACAGGTATTAAACCAAGGTTTTTCCGTGGAGACAACATCCTATTCAATCATGTTGGAGAGAATGAGTTTGCAGCCGGCAAAGAATTTAGAATTGTTGATCTGAGAAGTTCCCTTTCAAGAGGTGAAGGCGTGCATGCTTTAGAACGGCTCAGAAGCAGAATTGATGTGTTAGTACAATTAGATAGAAATCGCTCTTGGAGTGGGTATCATTTTTACAATGATATTAATGGCCAGTTTGTATTGGAAAATAATGATCGAGCTAATGCAACAATGCAATCTGAGTATATGAATGTGTTTTTTAATATCCAGCTGGAAAGACCATTGCTTGATGGAGAAATTTACATTGTCGGGGCTTTTTGTGATTGGAAATTGAAAGAATTTAACAAATTGGAATACGATTCTTATAGAGATTTATATTCTGTCAATTTACCATTGAAGCAAGGTTTTTATGACTATGTATATGCAGTCAAAAGAGGTGATGATGTTGACTACTCCATACTCGAAGGAGATTGGTTTGAAACAGAAAATGAGTATACAATTCTAGCATATTATTCAGAATTAGGGTCTCGTCATGATAGAATAATAGGTGTGTCAAATTTGAATACAGCGAGGAATTAAAAGCAATAAGCTTTTGAGTAGCTAGAAGTTTGTCGAGGTCCTATCATTCCAAAATGGCTGACTTCAATTAAAATTTTTTAAGCATCAATCAACAATAACTCGTCCATACCTGCAACTAATCTTATGAGATCTGCGTCTATAAACATATAATGGTGACCTCTTTATCGAGTTCTACACTATATTCATAGATTAAACACTTGCGGTTGAATGACTTTATTTAACATTGCAGGGTAAAACAGACACGCATGCGAAAATTAGTAACTGTTCTTTTAATATTTGGCTCGCTCATTGCAAATGCGCAGGAAACCTGGGATTTGGAGCAATGCATTAAATATGCCTGGACCAATTCTCTAAACTTAATCCAGACACAGCAATCAGAACAAATTGAATCCATCAATCAATTGGAGGCACAACATGCCAAATATCCAAATATAAATGGTTCAGGTTCATTGCAATGGAATTTTGGTCGATCTCTTGACCCTGTGACTGATGCCTTTACCACGAGCACATTTTTTTCGAACAATTTTGGAATCAATGCTGGAGTTCCAATTTTTAGAGGCTTTCAAATCAGAAATACCTTAAAACAAGCTGGTTTCAACTTGGATGCTGCTAAAAAGGATACAGACCAGTTGAGGCGTGACATTGCTTTGAATGTAGCCAGTGCATATTTAACAGCGTTGTTTGCTAAAGAAAGACAGAATACTGCTCAGTTTGCTCTTGATCTTAGCAATGAACAACTAAGTCAAATTGACAAGCTTATTGCAGCAGGTTCCAGACCTCGCAACGAACGTTTGGATTTATTGGCTCAGATTGCGACAAACGAACAGGCGTTGATCAATAATGACAATGATTACACAATCGCCTTGTTGAATCTTAAGCAGTTGATGAATTATAATGTAGAGACCGAGATAGAGCTGGTCGTGCCAGACGAAAATGCAGTTACATTATTTAGTGATCCTGAATTATTAACATTTGCCGATGTATACAAAAAGGCCACAGAAAATCAACCCAATATAGAAGCTGGCAAATTGAGAATGCTAAGTGCAGAAACAGGAATTGATATTGCCAAAGGAGGCTTGTATCCATCAATAACTGCTGGAGGTAGCATTTTCACCAATTTTTCTAACCAAGGATTACGTATAGATGGATTTGAAGAAGTAGTAAACGAAACTTCCGTCATTTTTAATGGTCAGGATGCAGTTGTTGGTTTTCCATCTGTAAATCCAATCACTTCGGACAACCCTTACTTTAACCAATTAGACGAGAATATTGCCTATGGTTTTGGATTTAGTCTCAATGTTCCTATATACAATAATTACAGAACCAAAGCATCCATTGAACGTGCTAAGTTAAATGTGGAAGCAACTAGGACACAGAATGAATTGCTAGAACAGCGCTTAAAGACTTCTGTCCAACAAGCCTTATCAGATGCCCAAACAGCAAAGAAAGCATATGAAGCTTCTCAAAAAAGTGTAGAAGCGCAAAAAGCTGCATTTGAAAATGCTGAAAAGAGGTTCGAATTGGGTGCAATTAACACCTATGACTATATTCTTGCCAAAAATCAATACGATAATTCTACTGTAAATGCCATCATTGCCAAATACGATTATATATTTAGGACTAAAATATTAGACTTCTACATCGGCAGACCATTAACTTTGTAGGAGTTCAACGTAAACATGACGAAACGTAAGAAAAAGTCAAGGCGCTGGTTACTACTCATTTTGTTGCTGTTATTTGCAGCTGCAGTGGGTTACATGGCTTATAAAAATAAGACCAAACCGCAAGGGCAAAAAGTAACTACAGAGAATGTATCTAAAAGAACCATCCGCGAAACAGTATCTGCAAGTGGACGAATTTTCCCTGAAGTAGAAGTGAAAATTAGTTCTGATGTATCTGGTGAAATAGTAGAGCTTCGAATTGAGGAAGGAGATTCTGTTGTAACAGGTCAGATTTTAGCAAAGATCGATCCTGAAGCTTATGTCTCAGCGGTAGAAAGAGGAAATGCTTCATTGGATAATATGAAAGCTCAAGTATCCATTTCGAGGTCTCAACTTCAAAACAATATCGCGCAGAAAGAGCAGATCACTGCAAATCTTGAAAATGCCCAACAAGTCCATCAACGAAATGAACAATTAAAAAATGATGGGGTCATTTCCTCTGTAGAATATGAACAATCCTTGTCTAATCTCAGGGCTTTACAAGCCAATCTAAAAGCAGCGCAAGCGGGCATAACATCTTCAGAAGAAAGCATCAAAGCTGCCGAGTTTCAAGTAAAAAGTTCGGAGGCTACATTGAAAGAGTTAAGAACAAATCTTAATCGGACGACGATTAAAGCTCCGCAGAGCGGAATTGTCAGTAGTTTATCAGTGGAGCAAGGAGAGCGAGTTGTTGGTACCATCCAGATGACGGGAACAGAAATGATGAGAATAGCGAATCTGAATGCGATGGAAGTCCAGGTAGAAGTGAGTGAAAATGATATCTTGAAAGTTGCTGTTGGAGATGAAGTGGATGTCGAGGTAGATGCCTATATAGAGAAAAAATTTAAGGGAGTAGTAACCGAAATTGCAAATAGTGCTGCGAATACGAATACGAATACGGCTAGTTCGAGTTTGAATACAGATCAAGTCACCAACTTTATAGTCAAAATACGCATTGATCCAAAGTCATACACTTCAGTGTCTCGCTATCCATTTAGGCCAGGGATGTCAGCTTCTGTAGATATATTTACCAATCAAGTTACCGAAGTACTGAGCATTCCTATTCAGGCTGTTACTGTTCGAGAGAATGATGACAAAGTGGCTGAGGAAGTTGTTTTCCTATATGAAGCAGACACCGCAAGGATGGTCAAAGTTCAGACGGGAATTCAGGATGATGACTTTATAGAAGTACTGGACGGTCTGCTTGATGGGGTAGAGATTGTATCCGGTCCATACACAGCAGTCTCCAAGACCATTGAAGAAGGCAACCAATTGCGGCGGTCCAAAGAAGAAAAAGAGAAAGAAGATAAGTCCTGATTCCATTGTCAAAAGCAATCATCACATTTGTTAAAAATCCTGTTATAGGAACGGTCAAAACTCGTCTGGCTAAAACCATAGGAGACCAACGCGCTCTAGAAGTTTATTTGGAATTGTGTAACTACACAAAACGAGTTGTAGGATCTGTTGATGCAGATGTTCATGTATTCTATGCTTCGGAAATAATTGACAATGATATTTGGTCTGGACAATCTTTTCATAAGAAATTGCAAAAAGGAGATGACCTAGGCGAACGAATGAATCATGCATTTGGCAATCTCCTTGCCGATTATGATAAAGTTGTCATTGTTGGAAGTGATTGTCCACAGCTAACTAAAAGCCATATCGATACCGCATTCAATTCACTTGATGAAACAGATGTTGTTATTGGACCAACCTTTGATGGTGGCTATTATTTATTGGGAATGAAACAGTTACAAGCCTTTTTATTTAACGATATGAAATGGAGTACAGATGAAGTATTTTCTACTTCATTAATAAGAATCTTTGAACACCAACGAACACTTACTCAACTACAAAAACTTTCTGATGTAGATGTTGAAGATGATTTGAAATACATGGATTGGTTGTGATTAATGTCACATTTTCTTTCTATCGCATCTTAAGTAAAGAAGACAGAGTGAACCAGAATTAAGGCAAGGTTTTTTCTATTGTCATAAATAAGCGTGTTCATTTTAATCTATCGAACGCAATAGTTAAAATTTTAGATTTATTCTAATAGACCAATTATTCTATTTAGTTTAGAATTACCAAAAGATACCGAAAGGTATCTTGAAATGCATATTTTTTAACCCAGAATGGTGGTTTCGTGATCAAATCCGAAAGGCCCGTACTTAATGCCTACCAATTACATCACCCCACTTCATTCTACTAAACTGGAAATCTTAAATCTATTTGAATTAATAGATTTTGACAGCTTTGAGTTGTATTTTTTTTAGAACATAATCTTGTGAAAGTCAATAGGTGAGTGTCTATTAGAAATCTTCGCAATGTTAGCTGGTTTACAACAACTAACTTTATGAAATCGAACATCATAAGAACACAACACTGGAATTTATTTTCAGTACTTACCTGCTATTTTTTATTCTTTGGCACTACTTTAATTGCTCAAGAAACAGTGGTGATTAATGAAATCAATTACCGCAATATCAACAAGCAAGAGAACATTAAATTTGTCGAACTGTACAATTATGGAGGAACATCTGTAAATATTAGTGGTTGGCATTTGTCAGGGGGAGTGAATTACACATTTCCTGGAGGAACAACAATAGGTGCTGATAAATATTTGGTCGTTGCACAGGATAAAGCAACTTGTCAAAGTTTCTTCTCAATCACTGGAGTTCTCGGTAACATTTCTGGTAATTTAAGTGCATCTGGCGATGATGTTATATTGCGAGATGACAGCTTTATTGTTATTGATGAAGTAGATTACGAAAGTTGGAAAGAGTGGCCTAATGTTAGGTTCGATGATTATAAAGAACCTCAGCCTATCCCTCAAAATCCCCCAGGTACTAATTATATGGAGGATGTAACAATAAAAGTTTCAAAATCTATTCAAAGAATTAATCCAGAATTGGATGGAAAACACGGAGGAAGTTGGTCAGCAGCTTTTCCTACTCCAAAACAACAAAATGCAAACTTTAGTAATAATACCTCATTGCCAGTTGTACAATCGGTTTCCAAAAGCCCTGACCATCCGGCTTCCAATAATGCTGTACGCATTAAAGTTGATTTTGATAATCACCAACTGTACAGTAATATTCTAAATGTTGAATTGGAGTATCAAATAAATAATGCTGGAGATTATAAAGTAAAGTCTGATGGAAATTATAATTCTAGTTTTTTGACTAAACAAATGTTGGATGATGGAAATTTTGCTATAAGCGGAGATTCTACAGCCAATAATGGACGTTACACAGCAATCATTCCTGCTTCAATGCATCAGAACAGATCGTTAATACGATATAAAATTAAAGTAGAAACAACGGGTGGTTATGTCCGATATTTTCCTGATCCAAATCATAAGGAAGATAATTACAGTTATTACGTATATAATGGAGATGCAGAATTTCAAGATTACAATTTTGATGAACTTGATACAATGCAAAACATTACCATTGTGACAAAATCTAGTATTACCAATGAGTATATCGGTACACAAGACAATAACGATCAATACGATGGTGATGAGTTTTTGGGAGAAGGTACTTTAATTCACAATGGTAAAATATTTGATCACATTAATTTTAGACCACGTGGCAAAACCAGAAATAACAGAGTTAAACCTGGAATAAAATTTAAATTAAATAAAGAAAAAGGTTTAATAGTCGAGGATGATTGTGGAGATGATTATAAAGAAGAACGAGATAATTTGGTTTTATCTGGTACGTGGGTTAATGATGCAGCTGCACATGGCTTAGTAGAAAGTTTGATCTATAAAATTTTAGAATTGACCAAGGGATGGTTTGTGTATACAGATTATGTCAATCTAAGAATTGTTGATGCATCAACAGAAACTGGATTGCATGGTGATTTTTGGGGCTTGTTTTTAATTTTGGAAGATAACAACGGTGAATTATTAAAAGAACACGATTTACCAGACGGCAATATATGGACAACCTATGATCCTAATGGCGCTGCTAGATTTGTGCATGTTGACTATTTTGGAGACTATCCTGGCTACAATAATCCAGCTCCATGGATTACTGATACTAATTTAGAGGGAAATAATCCAGAAACGCCTGATGTCAACACTGTAAATAGAGAAATGTTATTTGGGGATTGGATAGGAAATGAATTTTGGGCTAATGGGGAATCTAATTATTACAAAAAACACAGTTATCGAGAATACCACAATCCTGAAACTAACAGATGGATAGGCTGGTGTAGAGATTATGATGGTGCTTTTGGTAGTGGAAATAACGTGCCAGGGATCAGTTCAATAAACAATGCAAACCCAAATTTTAATATAAGGCAGCCATTGAATATTCCTCCAAGTTTAGAAATAGAATATAAAGGTGAATTGAGATCTGCATTTGATTTATTACTAAATGATCAACAAATTGAATTTTTAGTAGAAAGTGAATTAGAAAAAATATATGACCCATCTAAAGTTTTTGATTGGACAACTTTGGATCATGCACGTTGGGGTCAGACTTATGCTTTGGGCTCAGTAGATGCCCAATTTAACTGGTATAAAAATACCTGGTTTCAAGCCCGAAGAAACTATTTAGCAAATAATTCGGTACATGGAATTAAGGATAATAATATACCGAATACACCATCCATTAACCTTACGGGTAGTCATGCTATTGATGATTTAAGTTTTAGTAATTCTAATTACTCAGATCCCAATGGAAATCCATTCAAAGCATTGGAATGGAGAATTGGTGAATGGTCAGGAGACACCACTAATCCTTTTTATGATGAGAGATGCGAACCCAAATATGAAATACAAACAGTTTGGGAAAGTGGAGAACTAACTAATTTTTCAAATAATTATACTTTTCCTGCAGATGCACAATTGAAAGTCGGTAGGACTTATTTAGTGCGTGTCAGATATAAAGACAGCACAAATAGATGGAGCCATTGGAGCGATCCAGAACAATTTATTTCCGAAGAAGCTTTAAACCAGAATGCTCATGATTTAGTGATTAATGAAATCATGTATCACCCAGATGATAATTGCGGAAGTGAATTTTTAGAAATATATAATAATGAAAATTTCACCATCAATTTAACTAACTACAAATTTACAAATGGTATTGATTTCGATTTTCCTGATGGAGCTACAATTGCATCTGGAGCCTATTTAGTGTTAGCACAAGATAGTATAGACTTTGTGCATAAATTTGGTTTTAGTCCTTTTGGTGATTATAGTGGCAACTTAAATGATAATGGAGAATTTATTGAACTTAAAGGTCCCTTTAGGGTAATTGTCGATTCGCTTACTTATAATAACAAGGACCCTTGGGATGAAGCTCCCGATGAAGATGGGATGTCATTAGAACTCTTGAATCCTTCATTAGATAATACAGATCCCTTCAATTGGTTTAGGTCTGATGAAACGTGTGGGACACCACAAGCAGAAAACTCTAGGATATGTACTGGTGCTGCCCCAACAATCGTATTCAATGAAATCAATTATAATTCTGATAATGAAAATTTCGATCCAGGTGACTGGGTAGAATTACACAATCCTACAGCTAGCACAGTCGATTTGTCTGGTTGGTCATTTCATGATAATAAAGGTGATTTTATTATTCCGAATGGTACGATTATGGGTCCAGGTGCTTATTTCGTATTGGTAGAAAATGATAGCTTGTTTACCTTATTATTTCCAAATGTGGCTACTTCAAATTATGCAGGAAATTTTTCTTTCAATTTGAGTGGTAAAGGAGAACGAATAAGTCTGTTTGATCAAAATAAATGTCTTGCAGATGTTGTCATCTATGATGATAAATCTCCTTGGCCTGAGGAACCTGATGGAGATGGTCCTTCTCTGTCTCTCATGTCACCTCACCTTGATAATGCATTAGCCACATCCTGGGAAAGTTCAGGGGATGTGAATTCTCCTAATGGTACACCTGGATGTCCGAATAATCCAGTTGATTGCTTTGATCTTTGTCCATTTGACCCGAATAAAACAGAACCTGGAGATTGTGGTTGCGGCGTGCCAGATACAGATACTGATTCAGATGGAGTCGCTGATTGTGCTGATAATTGTCCATTAGATCCTAATAAAACAGAACCTGGAATTTGCGACTGTGGTTTGGCTGACACTGATTCTGATTCAGATGGAGTACCGAATTGTGATGACAATTGTCCATCAGATCCAAATAAAACACAACCTGGTTTGTGTGGCTGCGGTACAACAGACACTGATAGTGATTCAGATGGAGTACCGAATTGTACTGACAATTGTCCAACAGATCCTAATAAAATATTACCTGGGATTTGTGGCTGTGGCACCCCAGATCTTGATACAGATTTTGATGGTACTTTTGACTGTTTTGATAACTGCCCAAATGATCCAAATAAAACTCAAGAAGGAATTTGTGGCTGTGGTATATCGGATATTGATCAGAATAATAATGGGATATGCGACACCCTTGAAGACCCATGCTCAAACATCACCTCAGATAATTTTGAAAATAATATTGGCCTTTGGAAAATTGGAGGAGTTGATGCAGCGAGAGTAGCTTCTAGTTTCAGTCCAGGTGGATCATATTCAATGAGAATACGTGATGATTCAGGATCAGCATCTTCGATATTCACGAATACACTTAATTTGACTCTGGTCGAAAGCATAAAAATTGTGTTCGATTATCAGGCTATTGGTTTTGTCTCTGCACAAACATTCTTTTTGGAATCATCAACAGATGGAGGGGCAACTTATTCGGTTCTCAATGAGTGGGTAAGTGGATCAGATTTTATTAATCATGCTGTGTATTCAGATTCTATTAGTATTGACAATAGCCAGTTGTCCAATGCGAGTGTGTTCAGATTTAGATCTAATGGTAATACCGATGCAAATGAAATATATCTCGATAATATTAAATTGAAATCATGTCCAAATGGATGTGATAACTTCCTGACACAAACAAATAATAGTAATATAAACAACTCAGGAGAAGCAATCATTGGAATAGAAACAAATGGTATCGTTCAAAGTGGAAACAATATTTCACTTAATGCTGGTCAGTATATTTCCATGACTTCGGGCTTTGAAGTAAAACCAAGCGCACAATTTCATGCATATATAGAAGCATGTCAATAGAGAAGAGTAAATGATCAGAATAACAGGATTCTTTAAAGTTAGTCGTAATTGATCAAAGCACCAGTGTGCGACATCTTTATAGCCCGTATGACGATGGAAATTGTGGGGTGAATAGGTTAATCTAAATTCTATCAGGAGAATCAATTTTAGATTAAAACCCAAAAGGAGCTTGTGTGTTGGAGATTGATCTTGAATGTATATTATAGAATGATTGAAAGCACCATAGGTGCGATATATTTGTAGCCTCGTATGCCGAAGGCGATACGTGGGCGAATTGATCTAACTAAACCCAAATTTGACATGATCCGTAGGTCAATCGGATCATGTCAAATTTCTTTAGAGAGAGTTCTTGTTTTAAAAGCAATCGTGAAAATGTGACCTTGATGTAAAGATGAAGCGTTTCAGATATATAACATTTTATAAATGAAGTATATTGATTGTAAATGATGGAAGCACAATCTCTTTATCTATTAAACCTTTTTCTTAGTTCATTTATGTGTGGAGTAATCTGGCTTGTACAGATTCTAATTTACCCATCATTTAAATTAGCCACTGATCGGAAATATCATGAATTCCACATAAAGACAATCAGTATTGTCGTTATGCCAATTATGTTGATGGAATTGGGAGCAAGTATTTATTTGTATTTCATGGCCAAATCATACATCACTCTTTTTGTGCTCATCTTGTTAATTATGATTTGGCTTTCGACATTTTTCTTGCAGGTTCCGCAGCATCGATTAGTGCAAGAAGATTCTTCTCCTGCATTGATAGATAAACTTATTTCGTCGAATTGGATACGTTCTTGTTTATGGACTGGAAAAACTCTATTACTTTTGTGGTATGGCTTTACCTAACAATAGCTATATGGCCCCTATTAAACATCTTCTGCAAACGACACGAGCAAAGAGGAAGTTTTCTATTTCAAGTGATCATCTAGCATTAGTCTTGTCTGGTGGTGGCGCCAGAGGTGCATACCAGATTGGAGTCTGGAAAGCAATGGAAGAGAAAGGGATCATGCCTAGGGTGAAGCAAGTCTTTGGAACATCTGTTGGTGCCATAAATGGTGCTGCGATCGTCCAGGGTGATTTAGTTATTGCCGAAGAGCTTTGGAGACAATTGGATTACAGCAAGGTGTTTAGCGATTTTGATTCAATTGTGTCTTCTGCTGAATACAAGCCAAGAGCCATTTATCAAACTATTGTCAAATTATTTAAAGAAAAGGGATTAAATGTAGATCCATTAAAAGAACTGTTGTATGAATTTCTTAATGAAGATCTTATAAGAAAATCACCTGTTGATTTTGGATTAGTGGTTTTTGAATTAAATTCTTTCAAAAAGAGGTATTTGCGAAAAGCAGATATTCCTAAAGGTGAGCTCATCGATTATATTATAGCAAGTGCTACATTTCCTATTTTCAAAGCTCATTATGTAGAAGGGAAACGATTTATTGATGGAGGAATTTCAGACAATCGTCCATTTTCATTTTTGAAAAATGAACAGGATATTGGTCAAGCGATATGTATTGACCTGACTACAGCCAGACACTTCTATGTGAAGGATGCAGATCAGGAGAACATGGAAGTAAACTACATAAAGGCATCAAAATTACTTGGATCTCCATTGGCATTTGACCTAAAAAAAATCAACAAAAATATGGCATTGGGCTACGAGGATTTTTATCGTTATTGTAGTGAAGAATAGCTTATAAATTCGTGTTATAATTTCTCCCTTGAGGAGATTTTAGAGGATTTGATGATATCCAATTTCACACAAGTAGCAATGGCACTCTGACAATCAAACAATCAAACAATCAAACAATCAAAACAATCAAACAATCAAAACAATCAAACAATCAACAATCCATTCACGGTTTAACCTTCTTAACCTTAATAGCTCCAACTCCCGCTTCCCATAATTTTTTATTTACCAAAGGAATTTCAGTATTTAAAATAGTAGCAGCCTGTTCACGTAAGGGTGCCCATTCAGCGTCTAATTCTACTTTTCTTTTTTTAGCGGCTTCTGTCACTTTGACTATATCGCTTTCTGTTTGGTTGAGTAAAAACAAATAATTCGCTGACAGTTTATTTGGAAAATTTTCTACATCGTCATAAGCCTTTGTTTTGCGTTGTACCATTTCATCATCCCAACTTTTCATTTTCAATATGAGGTTTTTTGTTTCTTCGTTAAGCGTTTCATTTCCTGAAAGTTTTTTCGATGCATTGTACAAATCCTTTCGCAAGTCTGCCATTTCATTTATCGAGCGATGCATATTACTTATGGTGCTTTCCATTTCGCTCATGATCAAATGATATTCTTCAAACTGTTCTGCTGTCGTGTTGTATAATGGATGAGAAGAAACGTCTACCGTAGAAGTACTTGATTGCTCTCCTTGTGAAACTGTGAGAGTATAGGTTCCTGGAACCACTTTATGTCCTCGATAGCTTCCTTCAATATAGACATCCGGTACACCCTCCAGAATTGGATAACGAAGATCCCATACAAATCGATTAAGTCCAGGTTTTTTGCCTAATGTTGGTGTCGGAGGTGGCCCACCTGCCCATCTGGAGAAGGTAGTATCCTTCACAGAAGTAAAATGTCTAACGAGTTGACCAGATTCATTTGTTATGGTCAATTCAATAGGCTCTTTAGAGTTACTATTTGGTAACTGATAGTAGATCACTGCTCCATTAGCTGGATTTACACCCCTCAGTGGATTTGTCCCCTTAAACGAAGGGTTTGTTCCGTTTAATTCACTACTACCATTTAGGAGAACTGATTTCTCTGGTGTAAACACATGAAGTTCTCCAGGTTCTTTGTCTACCTGTCTGAGAAGGTCAAGGTCATCCAGAATCCAAAATGAACGGCCTGAAGTAGCCGCAACAAGATCATTGTTTTTGACAGCAAGATCTGTAATTGGAGTAATTGGCAAATTTAATTGTAGCGGATACCATCGTTGTCCATCATTCCAGGATATATACACACCTGTTTCAGTCCCTGCGTACAATAAGCCCTCTCTTACATCATCTTCTCGGACAACTCTTGTGAAAGCACCTTTTGGAATCCCATTTGAGATATTAGTCCAACTTTGGCCATAGTTCTCAGTCTTGTATAATGCAGGTGTATGGTCGTTAAATTTGTATCGAGTGGTAGCAATATAAACCGTGCCGGGATCATGAGGAGAAATATCTATAGCATTGATCAAGCATTCTTCCAATCCCGCAGGTGTAACATTAGTCCAGTCATCTCCACCGTTTTTGGTCACATGAATAAGACCATCATCGCTTGACACCCAAATGACACCTGCCTCATGAGGTGACTCAATGACATAAGCTATTGTCCCATAATTTTCAGCGCCTACTGCTTCATTTGTATATGGGACTCCTCCCTTTCCTTGTTTTGATTTTTCATTTCGTGTAAGGTCAGGTGAGACCTCGGTCCAAGTCTGTCCAAGGTCTTGCGTTCTCAACAAATATTGGGCTCCATGATAATAGGTATTGGGTTCATGTTTGGACCATATTATTGGTGCATTCCAATTATACCGATATTTCATTTCCGATGCATCCTTCCCCAAATATTGGATAGGTGCTGCCATGATGTTTGTGCTTGCTTCTGCTTTGGTATCCAATACCTCAATCGTACCTAAGTAAGAACCACCCAATACATATCTGGGATCATCCGGGTCAAATGCCAAAAAGGCACTTTCTCCACCAGCTGAATATGTCCAGCTTCTTTGTGTGATTCCTCTCCCAGCTTCTCTACTTGCAATTCTTACTGATGAATTGTCTTGTTGGCCAGCATAAATGCGATAGGGATAATGATTGTCTACACTGATTCTATAGAATTGAGAGGTTGGCATATTGTCTTGACGAGACCATGTCTTTCCTCGATTAAAACTAATTGCTGCACCACCGTCATTTGAGATGCAAATATTTTTTGGGTTGGTAGGATGAATCCATAAGTCATGAAAATCTCCATGCGTACCAGTCAATCTTTCCCAGGTTTTACCACCGTCACTTGATCGCAAAGCTGGTGCACTTAGGACATAAACCATGTCCTTATTGATTGGGTCAGCAAATACTTCAATATAATACCAGGCGCGTTGTACCAATCGATGATCTTTACTTATACGTTTCCAACTTGATCCTGCATTATCAGATACAAATAGTCCACCTTTTTCTTCATTCGAATCACTTTCAACAAGTGCATATACTCGATCTGGTTCTGAGCGGCAAATGGATACTGCCATTTTACCGAGCTCATCTGGTAGTCCCGATTCAATTTTTTTCCAGTTGTTGCCACCATCAGTAGATTTATACAAGCCACTTCCGGGACCTCCACTGATCACTTGCCAAGGCCGTCTACCGTGTTCCCACATGGCAGCATAAAGGATTCTCGGATTGGACATGTCCATGTCAATATCAGCACAGCCAGTATCTTCATTGACAAAAAGGATGTTTTGCCAGGATCTTCCTCCATCTGTCGTTTTATATACGCCACGTTCTTTATTTGGTCCATAAAGGTTTCCTTGGACCGCTACATAAACAATGTCAGGATTGGTAGGATGTATTTTTATTTCGGCAATGTGCTGTGTCGTTTCCAAACCCATGTGTGACCAGGTTTTACCAGCATCAGTTGATTTATACATGCCATCTCCATGAGAAGTCATTACAGCTCTTGGAGCATGCTCACCCATTCCACAATACACAACATTTGGATCACTTTCAGATACAGCTATAGCGCCTACGGAGCCTGTTTTAAAAAAACCATCTGAGATGTTGTGCCAATACTGACCTGCATCACTGGTTTTCCATAATCCACCTCCTGTCGTACCCATATAGTAGGTCAGTGGGTCATTGATAACACCGCTTGAGCCTACTGATCGTCCACCTCTGAATGGTCCAATATTCCTCCATTTCATCGGAGCCAATATGGAATCGGTGTCTACTTGTTGGCCCAACAATTGATGTTGTTTACCAGGAAAGAAAAAGAGAGAAAGTAAAAAAATGATGCCTATGCGATTCATATCACTGCTAGATTTATTTCAACAAGATAAACAACAGAACGCTAATCGCTGAACAGACTACTGGACAGGAAGTTGTCTTGCGACGGTTAGTTGTTGGTTATAGCTTCTACAAGTGCATGTTTAGTTTGCAGTCCTGCTGCTCTCCATTCGATTTTGCCGTCTTTGAACAACATGATTGTAGGTACACTTTTGACATTATAGCGACTAGCAATTCCTTGATTCTTGTCGATGTCGATTTTGATAATCCTGGCTTTACCTTCAATTTCTTTTGCTACTTCTTTTAAAATAGGCATCTGCATTTTGCATGGACCACACCATGTAGCAAAGAAGTCAATGAGTATTGGTTTGTCTCCGTTTATCAGTTTATCAAAATTTCCTTTCATCTTCATTCTTTATTTGATGGAACCAAAATTACGAGAATTTCTGTACTGCAGTATAGCTAATCAAATCCCCTAAATCTCCTTTGAACACAAAGGGGACGGGTAATAGTCAATCCAACTTTGTTTTGCGAATTCATTGCAGGTCAAGAAGAACATTTGCAGAGACACTTAAGCGTCAAGTTATTGACTATTACCAATCAAATTTACATACCACTAATTCATTTCATTGGTTACGGAAATAGCCAAATTTAATGAAGGGGTATAAACCAACGGGACCTTTGTCATTAACCCTTACATTTCGCTAATCAATTCTTTCAACAAAACTGTCAGTTTTTCACCACCCCGTCTAGCAACTTCTAATAGAGTGTCCAAATCTTCATGTTCTATATTCTCAGGATCAGAAGCAAGATTGGACACACAAGAAATAACGCAAATATCAAGTCCAATTTGTGCCGCAACGATAACTTCGGGAACTGTTGACATGCCTACCAGATCACCGCCAATCATTTTCATAAAGGCATATTCAGCTCTTGTTTCGAGACTAGGTCCTTGTAAACTTACATATACGCCTTCATGTAAAGTGATGGTATTTTTATTGGCAAGTTCTATGACTTGATGTCTTAGCTTTTTGTTGTACACATCAAGTAATACAGGGAATCTAGGTCCATATGTATCATCATTGAGCCCTCTAAGTGGGTTGTCTGGCATTAGATTGATATGATCTTTGATAACCACCAGATCGGCAAGTTTGTAAGCTGGATTCAAACCACCAGAAATATTCGTTAAGAGCAAAGTGTGGATTCCTAGTGCTGCTAATACACGAATTGGTAGTGTCAATTCCTGCATGCTATAGCCTTCATAATAATGAAATCTGCCTTTCAAAATCACCAATTCTTTCCCTCCATATTCGGCAAAAACAAGTTCTCCAGCATGACTTTTTACTGTACTTATAGGGAAGTGTGGAATGCTTTCGTAGGGTATGCTTTGCTTTACGCGAAGATGATCTACGAAATCAGATAAACCAGTACCAGTGACTAAGCCAAGCTCTGGTTTCTCTTGTATTTGTTGGAAAATAAAATCAACTGCTACTTTTACGCGTTCAAATAAGTCCAATTTATCATTCATAATTACCTCATTATTAGCGCCTTAAAAAAATATTAATCATTTATCAACATCTAAGCTTTACTTGAAGATAAGTTCATTTACTGAATGAACCATTATTATTTGTTTATGCGTATATTTGCACAGATTTTGTGTGAAAGGAACCCGTAGGTTCCTTTTTTTATTACGCTAAACTATACAATGATCGAGCATAAAATAGCAGAGTCGTTGAAAGAGCGATTCACACAAGAAGACCTGAATGATTGCTTTTTGGTAGAGATTAAAGAATCTCCAACAAATTCCAAAATTGAAGTATTTGTCGATTCGGATTCAACATTGACCCTTAAAAAGTGCCAGACAATTTCCAGGTTTCTGGAAAAACAAATTGAGGAAAACGGTTGGATGCCCGAAAAATACTTGATAGAGGTATCTTCTCCAGGTGTGGGAAATCCGCTTGTACTTAGACGCCAATACGTCAAAAATATTGGACGTAAAGTTGAAGTAAAAACACTTGATGGAGATACAATCAAAGGAACATTAACGGAAGTTGAGAATGATACGTTAACTGTAGTAAAAGCAGCTTCCGGAAAAGGAAAGAAAAAAGTTGAAGAGAAAATATTTTCTATCGCATTTGATCAAATAAAAACAGCAAAAATTAAAGTAAGCTTTTAATTAATCAGAAATGAATTTAGTCGAAACGTTTGCGGAATTTAACCAAGGTAAAAACATAGACAGACCTACAATGGTCCGTGTCTTGGAAGATGTGTTTCGTACACTCATCCGGAAAAAATATGGTACCGATGATAATTTTGATGTCATTGTCAATGCTGCGAATGGTGACCTTGAAATTTGGAGAGTGAGAGAAATAGTGCCTGATGGTGAGGTAACTGATGATAGAAGTCAGGTATCAGTCTCAGAAGCATTGTCAATAGATGAAGATTATGAAGTAGGGGAGGAGTGTTATGAAGAATTAGAATTAGCAGAATTTGGTAGACGGGCTGTTATGGCTGCAAGACAAACATTGATCTCAAGAATTAGTGAATTAGAAAAAGATGAGATTTATAAGAATTATACCACTAGAATCGGTGATATAGTTCTCGGAGAAGTCCACCAAATCCTTAAAAGAGAGATACTTATTATTGACGATATATCAGGGAATGAACTTGTATTGCCACGTAATGAAATGATCAAAGGTGATTTTTTCAAAAAAGGCGATATGGTTAGGGGTGTCATTCGAAAAGTAGAACTCAAAAACAATAACCCAGTAGTAATCGTCTCACGTACAGATCCACAGTTCCTGGAGAAATTGATGGAACAAGAAGTACCTGAAATAGAAGATGGTTTAATTACGGTTAAAAAGATTGTTCGTATACCTGGTGAGAGAGCTAAAGTAGCTGTAGAATCCTATGATGATCGGATTGATCCTGTAGGTGCATGTGTTGGAATGAAAGGATCCAGAATTCATGGAATTGTCCGTGAATTGAAAAATGAAAATATAGATATCGTCAATTACACAAATAACAATATTCTATTCATACAGAGATCTTTGACTCCAGCTAAGGTGACAAGCATAAAATTAGATGATGAATCAATGACAGCATCTGTATTTTTAAAGCCTGATCAAGTATCTTTAGCTATTGGAAAGGGAGGATCAAATATTAAACTAGCTAGTAAATTGACTGGCTATGAAATCGACGTGTACAGGGATACGGATGAAGAAATTGATGATGTCGATCTTGATGAATTCTCAGATGAAATAGAAGATTGGATTATTGATTCATTGAAAAATATAGGTTGTGATACAGCTAGAAGTGTGTTAGAGTTGAGCAAAGAGGAATTAATCAGACGAACAGATCTTGAAGATGAGACGATCGATGATGTGCTGAAGATTTTGAAGGCAGAGTTTGAGGAGTAAACTATTAGAAAGATATTTGTCATTCATATATGTCGAAAAGACTAGTAAAAATTGCTAAAGAATTAAATGTTGCGACATCAACGATCGTCGAACATCTCGCCGAAAAAGGCTTTGAGGTAGAAAACAAACCTACTGCAAAGCTTAATGACGAGATGTACAACGAATTGCTGAGAGAGTTTAGCGACTTTATTGAAGAAAAGGAAAAGGCTGATGCTGTCGTAATTGGTACGTCTAGAGGTATTGTGGATGAAAACGCAAATGCCAAAAAACTAGCAGATCTGAAACCTGTCGAAGAGGTGACTGCTCCAAAAGAGGAAGTACCTACTCCAGAGCCAGAAACAGTACCCGAACCAGATCCTGAACCAGCTGCAGAAGATAAAACTCCAGAACCAGCAACCGAATCTGTCGTTGAAGAACCAGCAGAAGAAGTTGTTCGTGCTGAAACTCCAAAAGCTGGAGTGAAGGTCGTCGGTAAGATTGAGTTAGAAGAAAAAAAGCCAGCACCAAAAGCTAAGAAGGAGAAGCCAAAACCAGAAAAAGCAACTCCAAAACCAAATGAAGAAAAACCAAAAGAAGCAACGCAGAAAGTTGAAGCAGAAAAAGTAACAGATAAGGAAAAAGCACAGCCTCCAAAAGAAGAAATGATTAGGGCTAAAACACCTACACTGCAAGGACTGACGATAAAAGGAAAGATTGATGCTTCCAAACTTGTAGAAAAGAAAAAGCCTAAAAAGACAGACCCTAAAGGCAAACCTTTAAACGCCCAGCCTAAGCGTAAACGTAAGAGGAAAAAGATAACGGCTGAGACGTATATGCGTGGCGAACGAAATCGTCAAGGAGGTCAAGATAAACGTAAGAAGCCTGGAGATGAGGTAAAAGAGGTCTCCCAAAAAGAGATTGAAGAAAAGATCAAGGCTACAATGGCCAGAATTACTGGTGGTAACAAAAACAAGCGCCAGAAAGTAAGAAGAGGTAGTCGTGAAGTAAAAAGAGAAAAGCAAGCTGCTAGAGAGACAGTTACTGAACCAGGTAAGTTACAACTGACAGAATTTATTTCTGTTTCAGAATTTGCCTCATTGATGAACGTGTCCCCAACTCAGGTAATTACGACCTGTATGAATTTGGGTGTCATCGTGTCTATCAATCAACGCTTGGATGCAGAAATTATAGAACTTGTTGCCAGTGAATTTGATTTTGAAACGGAGTTCATTAGCGCAGAAGACCAAGAAGAAGAAGAAGAAATCATCGAAGATGATCCTAAAGACTTGGAACCTCGTGCTCCAATTATTACCGTAATGGGACACGTCGATCATGGTAAAACAAGTTTGTTGGATTATATCAGAAGCGCTAACGTAGTGAGTGGTGAAGCAGGTGGAATTACCCAGCATATCGGTGCTTACGAAGTTAGTGTCGGAGATAAGAAATTAACTTTCCTTGATACACCTGGTCACGAAGCGTTTACTGCTATGCGGGCAAGAGGTGCCAAAGTAACAGATGTTGTGGTTATTATAGTTGCAGCAGATGATGACATTATGCCTCAGACAAAAGAAGCGATCAGCCACGCAACTGCTGCTGGTGTGCCGATTGTTTTCGCAATAAATAAGATAGATAAACCAGGCGCAAATCCAGATAAAATTAAAGAAGCACTTTCAGCTATGAACTTTCTAGTTGAAGAGTGGGGTGGTAAGTACCAGTCTCAGGATATATCAGCAAAACAAGGTACAAACATTGACCAATTGCTTGAAAAAATTATTCTCGAAGCTGAACTGCTTGAACTCAAAGCCAATCCTAATAGAGAAGCCTCAGGTACAGTAGTCGAGGCATCACTAGATAAAGGTCGTGGATATGTTACCAAATTACTGGTTCAAACAGGTTCCCTTAAGATTGGGGATGTTGTTGTAACTGGTAATAATTATGGTAAGGTAAAAGCAATGTTCAATGATCTTGGAAAGAAAATAAAAGTTGCTGGACCTTCATCGCCAGTACTGATGCTCGGTTTAAATGGTGCTCCCCAAGCAGGTGAAAAGTTTAAAGTTGTTGAAACGGAACAAGAAGCAAAAGCAATCGCTGGAAAACGACATCAAATTTCCAGAGAACAATCCAATAGAGCAAGCAAACGTATCAGTCTTGATGAAATCGGAAGACGGTTAGCGTTAGGTACATTTAAAGAACTTAACCTGATTGTCAAAGGTGATGTTGATGGATCTGTAGAAGCACTTTCTGATTCGCTCATTAAGTTGTCTGTTGAAACCATTCAGGTAAATGTCATCCATAAAGCGGTAGGACAAATTGCAGAATCAGATGTATTACTTGCCTCTGCTTCAGATGCCATTATTATCGGATTCCAGGTGAGACCATCAGGAGGCGCGCGTCTTCTTGCTGAAAAAGAAGGAGTACAAATCAAATCTTATTCCATCATCTATCAAGCAATTGAAGAAATCAAGCTTGCAATGGAAGGGATGCTCGAACCTACAAAAGAAGAAAAAATCACAGCTCAAGTTGAAATTCGAGAGGTATATAAGATTAGTAAGGTGGGCACAATTGCAGGATGTTACGTACAAGAAGGCTTGATCTCAAGGAACAGTTTCATCAGAGTAATACGAGATGGGATCGTCGTGTATCCTTATAAAGAAGGAGCAAAAGGTGAGTTAGCCTCACTCAAACGATTCAAAGACGACGCTAAAGAAGTTAAGTCCGGATTGGAATGTGGTCTGAACATTAAAGGCTATAACGACATTAAAGTAGGTGACATCATCGAAGGATACGAAATCGTAGAAGTAGCCCAAACCCTTGGCTAAACAACAGCCTTTAACTGGTGAACGTCTAAAGTCTTTTTTGGACGAAAGAGTTGATAAATACAATTCTATATCCTTTATAGAAAATGACCCTATTTCCATACCACACCGTTTCACTAAAAAACAAGACATAGAAATCTCCGGTTTTTGGATTGCAATGCTATCCTGGGGATTGCGTAAAACAATTATCAATAAGGGCTCGCAATTGATGGAATTGATGGATCACGCGCCATATGATTTTATCGTGAACCATAAAGAGAAAGATAGGAAAGCATTCCTGGCGTTCAAACATCGTACATTCAATGACATAGACACCTTATATTTTTTAGAATTTCTACAACATCACTATACACAACACAAAAGCTTAGAATATGCGTTTCTACTTAAAAACAAGCATTTTGAAGCTAAAGAATCAATAACAGCTTTTCATCATTACTTTTTCTCCTTGGAATCTGCTCCATCTCGTACTAGAAAACATGTTGCGAGTCCTGCAAAAAAATCAACTGCAAAGCGCCTAAATATGTTCTTAAGATGGATGGTACGTAAGGACAACAAAGGTGTAGATTTTGGCTTGTGGAATAAAATTCCAAGTTCCAATCTGATGATGCCATTAGATGTCCATGTGGATAAAGTAGCAAGACATTTAGGCCTTCTGAGTCGCAAACAAACAGATTGGAAGAGCGTTGAAGAATTGACCAATCGATTAAAAGAGTTCGACCCAACTGATCCTGTCAAATATGATTATGCATTATTTGGGATAGGAATTTTAGAAAAGGATCAATTGTAGTTCCAAGGCAGCGCCAACAGGGGCGATTTTGTTATCAATGATATATTAAGTCCAAGTGGTTTCAACCACTTGTGATATGTCGAAGATGCGTTTTACTTCACTGCAGAAAGCC
>CAYNMW010000002.1:0-4118 GCA_964398295.1 uncultured Saprospiraceae bacterium
GCTCTCGAAGGTAGATGCTTCGTATTGGGCTGCAATCAATACTTTACAAAATCCATGTACCCCGCGTCACACCAGCATTTGGTAGAAGATGAAGTAGAAGATATGTGTAGAGGTGGCAGTCTGATCGTTTCGCCACTCGGAGAAATAATAGCCGGGCCATTGTATGACACAAATGGAATATTGACGGCAGAGCTTGACTTGGATGATGTAGTCAAAAGTAAATTAGATTTTGATGTGATTGGGCACTATAGTAGAGATGATATTTTTGAATTTTTTGTGAAAGGACAACCAGAGATTAAGAAGGACTTTTCTTGAATGATTAAGAATCTATTTCAAAAATTATTTGATTTCTCCACAAGGTCGAAATGAAATTCAAACCCATATATTTATCCTTCGACTGGCGTTCAGGATCACAAAGCTTTCCTTCGACAAGCTCAGGACAGGCTCTGGCGCTGGGAATGACATTTCTCGACTGCGCTCACGATGATAATTCTTCAAAGCATTTTAGGAACAATTGACAATTAATCGGGAAGATTAGACTATACAATACGCTAATATAGAGATGATCTTTGTATCATAAAAAAATCAAACTATACGGACTATGAAATCTATTATGTCAAATTCAGACTTCAATACACTAGCTAAAGGAGACAAACCATTCGTCATTGACTTTTATGCAGATTGGTGTGGACCTTGCCAAACATTACTACCTACTGTCAAAAAACTCGCTGACGAATATAAAGACAAAGTTGAAATCGTTAAAGTCAATATTGATGTGCAAAGATCATTAGCAGAACACTTTAAGGTGCGAAGTATTCCAGCTATCTTCTTCATGAAAAATAATGAAATTGTTGATCGGGTAAACGGACTAACAACAGAGCATATCTTAAGAAAAAAGGTAGATAGTTTGCTGTAAATACTTTCTCGTATTTTCGAAATTGCATTATCCCCAGTCCATTAATTAATAGCCTAATGATGAACTTGCAAGATTATGAATCGCAATTCGATGATATCTTAGAAGGTAGAATGACTACTAGCCCATATGATTCGGAGGAGTATCTTGACTATGTCAAGATGAATAAGGTCCGGATCAGTAGATGGAATCGAAAAGGCAAATTGTTACCCAAACTTGTAGAAGTAGTAACTCGTATTGCAGATGACATGCACTGGTTACTGATTACAGAGCCATGGTGCGGAGATGCAGCTACCAGTCACCCATTCATAGCAAAGCTAGCAGCTCTGAATCCTAAGATTACATTGGAAGTGCAAAATCGTGATGCACTTGATAGTGAGATTGGTAACTATTTGACCAATGGAACAAAGTCAATTCCAATGTTGGTTGTTCGGGATTCATCAGGAAACGATCTATTCACTTGGGGTCCAAGACCGAAAATTTTACAGGAGCAATACTTAGAAAGTAAAAAGCAAAATGTGCCATTACAAGATATATTAAAAGAGCTCCAATTGTGGTATAATAAAAATAAGGGTGTCGACATGCAGGAAGAGTTGTATGAGTTGTTTTCCGCCAAAAATTAGATATCACTTCGAATTAAATTTGACCAATTAAACCCGCATTCCCTCCGGTATAAAGGCTTCAAATAACTCACACCTTTGGTGTTCTTTAATTAAGACTAAACTTGGCTTGGTAAACATTTACATTTTATTAGCCTGTTTTAGCCATCAAGAGGAACGGAGTCCTTAGAATCAAAGTCGCAAATCATTAGAGATGAAACTCGAAGACCTAAGAAACAACTTGGAAACAGACACTAAAGGGTAACATTTAAAATTGACAAAAAAAATAGGCTTTCAATATGTAGAAAGCCTATTTACTCAGTTATTTTAAAGATATGAATACAGTAAGTTATGGTATAAAATAACCTACCGTCTTTATTTTATTGTGCCCCCATACAGCCATCAATAAATGCATGGAAAGTTACACCTGAATCAACTTGAAAATTATCTTCAAGCAATACAGAAATTCCAGAATCGTAATCAACAGTTGCATTACTATCTATTGTTTGATCTGATACAAATGTGCCATCAGTTTCAAAGTCTTCAGAAGTAGACTGAACACCTGATAGATCATAATTTGGTGGACAGACTGGGTCTATTGATCCGCAAAGTTCTAAGGACCATGCCACAATAGAACCTCCATCTAAGTTTGCATTGTCATCCACTTCCAATTCCCATGTTCCTGCCAACGATTCTCCTATAAATGCAGAAAAAGGTGTTTCTGGATCATACGTGCCGCCATTTGGTGGACATGGTATTGCACTTCCACCATCCTCAAAATTTCCAATTATATTATCTTCATTTAGACATATGTTGGTTAACAATCTTGCAGTTGTGCCTGTTTCAATATGGGTCAGCGTAATCGTTAAATCAGCAATCCAAGTATGCTGTATATTCATATTGAGTATGCGCACTCCAGTTATGACACCACTAGAACCAACTGTAATGTTACTTCGTCTTGTACTAATAACAGTTGGTATTGCAATTGGTGTATCGGTTGCAGTATCGGTTTGACAGCTTATATTTGCAGTCTCAAAACTAAAAACACTACTATCAGGCCCAATTCCGCAGGAGTTTTCTGCCCTCACTCTCCAAAAATATTGAGTAGATTGACTTAAAGGAATTCCCAAATAACTATTCGTTGCTGTCATCCCAGTGACTACGATATTATTGAAAGCAGGGTCAGTTGCAATTTCAATAATGTAGTTTGTCGCACCAGGAATAGCATTCCAAGTAAACATTGGATTCACAATTTGACCTGTTGAGACATCCATTGGTGTGAGTAAGACAGGAGCTTGAGTAATGGCAGCATCTTCTAAAATTAATTCTACCGTAATATCATCTGATTCTACTCCATCAGTCCCCGTAATTGTAATCGAATAAGTACCTATTGCAGCTCCTGCTGTCCCAGATACAGTCATTGTATATGTACCGTCTGTTGAAGCAGGGTTTGTGTCAAATGTAGCAATTGTACCTGCAGGCAAACCAGTGGCTGAAAAATCGACATTACCTGTAAATCCTCCTAACAATTCCAACTCAAATTCATAGACAGCATCACTAGGGATGCAAACTGTTTGAGTCAAGTCTATTTCAGATAGAGAAATTCCAAAACAATTAAATGGAATTTCAAATTGTGCCACTCTTGTTGCCCAATTGGCTGTAGGGTTGTACTGTCCAGTAAACCAAAACGTACCATCTATCGGGTCAACACTCAATGTATTATAATCACCATATCTGTTACTATTACTAGCTACGCTGCCATCTATAATCGTTGTTTCAGGAAAAGTCATCACCCCTAGTGGGTCACATTCTTTCCTTCCTGTATATCTTAACCCTGGAAAGACACTTGTAGCATCTGATACATTATAAGCTAAGCCTATGGATCCATCGTCATTGATTCCTATTGAAGCCATCCATCGACTTGTATTGTCAGGTGAATACGTTCCTTGTTGATGAATTGTCCATGAACCTGCTGTACCACCTGTTTTTCTAAGTTCATACCACCTTACTCCTGCATCATCATTACCAGTAACATCCGTGACATGAGCACATACTAAAGCTTCATGGGTTCCAAAATTTCGATAAATAATCTTATTCATGATTACTTCTCTAAGAGGGTCCAATTCTAGTCCCGTCCCTGGTTGAGGAATAGCAGCAAAAGCTGTGAACCCATTCAATTCTGTATCGAAGGGTTGTGTAGGTAAATTGATAGGTCCAGTGATTGAAGAACTTGCCGGTGCAGCAAAGTCAAGTGTTAATTCGAATATCTCTAGACGATCTTGTGCTACGCCTGCCCAGCCATCATCCGCCATTCTCATCACCATTGCCGGAGATCCTGCCGGAGGAAGAGTAGGTCCATCCAAATTCACTGGTGTACCCGATTGGAATCCAATTGTATTAAATGGAGTTAAGTCGAAGTCCAGAGCCGTTGGAGCTGGGTTTCCAGCCAACATTGCAGTTCTATCTAATGCGTAAATTCTAGGATTAGGTGTTTGATTGTTTATTAACTCATTAGTTGTAACCACATACGAATTATTCCAAATTCCGTACTTAGGATAATCAGGAAAATTAGGTGTATTGTATGAGTAGATAAAGTAGCCTCCTGT
>CAYNMW010000002.1:4218-43138 GCA_964398295.1 uncultured Saprospiraceae bacterium
CCGAAAGTCCTTCCCATTGATTGAGAAGATTTGCACTTCTATTAGGCGTAACATAATTTTTTTGCCACACAGGGTCATCTCCTATAGGCAATGCAAAATCATTTACCCTCTCGTGTAATGGCCAATCTCCTTTTGGGTGATAGCCTATTTTGGGAAATTTTACAATTACGCCATCAAATGGAGTATCGATGCTTCTTACTGGTCCTGTCACTTTTTCAAGTGTCATCTTTGTAACCGTAGCTTTTACTACTTGAAGTGGGTTTTGACCTATCAATTGAAGTGTCATTAAAACAAAAAACAAAGTTAGTTTCAAAATTTTCATAAAATATTATTGTGGTTAATATGGGTCGTATCAACACCCCATAATAAATACATTTAGTTGGAAATGTTCTAATAAGTAGCGTTAAAATATGTATTGAAAATGGGACTAATGATTTTAGTTTCAAGGCTATCAAATTAGCTACAAAAAGCTAATTATTCTAAAATAAAAAGAGATTATAATTGTTAAAAATGACCGCACTCAACCTTGAATGTAACCTTATTTGCGATTTTGGGAGATGTGATACTCGAATTTCCAACCGCTTCGTATTTAAGAGGTGAACACCATTAGGCCTTTCGAAATGAGCTCATATTTGAGTTGTATAAGTTGTTTACAGGTGGTCCCTTTAACTATCAGAATAAGTCAAGACCAATGCAATGACCGAAGAAGCAATCAAAATATGTTAATACGTCTCCACCAAAGTCCCAACCTGCTCTCCTTTTACAATCAGTGCCATATTATTGATATCATCAGTAATGTCAAAGACAACAATTGGCAAATCATTTTCCTGGCAAATCGTAAAGGCAGTCATATCCATCACACCGAGACCCATACTGATCACTTTCGCAAAGGAGATTCTGGAGAATTTTTCTGCGTCTGGGAATTTTTCCGGGTCTGCAGAATAGATACCGTCGACACGTGTGCCTTTTAAGATGACGTCTGCACTGATTTCATTTGCCCGAAGTGCGGCAGCCGAGTCTGTTGTAAAATATGGACTACCAGTACCAGCAGAAAAAATAACAACTCTGCCTTTTTCCAGGTGTCGGATCGCACGTCTTCGAATGTAAGGTTCTGCAACTTGAAGAATCTCAATTGCCGAGACCAATCTGGTATATACCCCTTTTGCTTCCAAAGCACTTTGTAAGGCCATGCCATTGATACAGGTTGCCATCATACCCATGTAATCACCTTGGACCCGTTCGATGCCACTTGCCTCTGCCTGCAGTCCTCGAAAGATATTGCCACCTCCGATGACGATAGCCACCTCTACTCCAAGGTCAACAATCTCTTTTATCTGTTTTGAATAATGAACTAGCATTGCGGGATCAATACCAAAGTCGTTCTTTCCCATCAAGGATTCTCCACTCAACTTTAGGAGGATTCTTTTGTATTTAAGCGCCATATAATTACTTCAATCTAGTGTTTTCTTATCTGGCAGATTTCTTATTCTATGCCAAATGTAACTAAATCAATGCTTCGCTTCAATAGGAAACAAAAAAAATAGTCCTGCTTGAGCTATTATGTCGAGGCAAAAACACAAAAAGCGTCTCCGAAATTAATCAGAGACGCTTTCTCTATATCTTCTTTCTTAAGAATAGCCTTGAAAATTATCCTACGGCTACTCGTTTAAATTCTACTACTGATGCATCTGCATTGAAATCCGCAATTGCTGCTTCGACACTTTTACTGTCGTCTAATGCATAGTTCTGATTCAATAAACAGTGCTCCTTATCCAGAAGTGTATTATCTGCTACAAATCTCTCTAACTTACCTGGAAGGATCTTATCCCAGATCTGCTCAGGCTTACCTTCTGCTTTCAACTCTTCTCTGATTCCATCAGCAGCTGCAGCCATTACATCCTCTGTGAGTTGAGTCTGACTAACAAACTTTGGTACGTTTAGAAGATGCTTTCCTAAACGTTCGCGCTCTTCATTTTCTATTTTGATTTGATTCTGATATGCTTCCGTTTCTTTAGCTATATAATCTGCTTCGAACTGAGTATAGTGAAGTATAGACGGACTCATCGCAGCTATGTGCATAGCCATTCCTTTGAAGAACTGATCTGCACCTTCTTTTCCACCATCTTTATATGATACCAATACACCTATCTTCGAACCTGCGTGTATATATGATGCTATGTTTTCACCTTCTAAAAGTTCATACTTAGCGGCTTCTATCTTTTCACCTATTTTTCCCGTATGGTCTATCAGTTTATCTCCAATTGTAGCACCATCTAGTGGAAGTGCAAGAAGAGCTTCTTTATCTGCAGGAAAATTTTCCAATGCTGTATTCGCTATACTTTTAACGAATTGTTGGAAGTCTTCATTCTTCGCTACGAAATCTGTTTCGCAACTTATACTCACTACTATACCTTTCGTGTTATCATCATTGGTTAAGGCTACTACCACACCTTCATTGGCTTCTCTGTCTGCTCTTTTAGCAGCTACTTTCTGACCTTTCTTTCTAAGATAATCTATCGCACCATCCAAATCTCCACCGGATTCTGTAAGGGCTTTTTTGCAATCCATCATCCCTGCTCCAGTCATGTCCCTCAACTTCTTGACGTCTTGTGCTGAAATACTCATTTGTTACAATTTTAGCTTTTAAAAAATTTAGTTCTTAGGCAGTTGCTGCCGTTTCCTCTTTCATTTTCTTTCTTTCCGCAAGACCTTCTCCGATTGCGTCAACCACATATTGTGTCACAACTTTGATCGACTTAGATGCATCGTCATTTGCAGGAATTGGAAAATCAACTTCATTCGGATCAGAATTGGTATCCACCATCGCGAATGTCTTTATATTTAGCTTCGTCGCTTCTTTGATCGCAATATGCTCATGTACCGTATCTACAATAAAAATTGCAGCAGGTAATCTGTTCAACTTTGCAATCCCACTAAGTACCTTTTCCAATTTTGCTTTTTCTCTTGAAAGAGTTAGTTTTTCTTTCTTTGTTAAAGACGTAGCTCTTCCATCGCCTAACATCTTTTCGATGTTTTGCATCTTCTTGACTGATCTACGGATGGTAGCAAAATTTGTCATCATTCCTCCTAACCATCTGTCTGTGACGTATGGCATGTTTACACTTTCTGCAGCTTCTCTCACGATGTCTCTTGCTTGTTTTTTGGTTGCAACAAACATGATCTTTCTTCCTGACTTTGCAATTTGCTTCATTACTGATGCTGCTTTTTCCATGCATTCCATCGTTCGATTCAAATCGATGATGTGAATTCCCTTTCTTTCCATGAAAATGTAAGGCTTCATCTTTGGATTCCACTTTTTTCTCATGTGGCCAAAGTGAGCACCTGCATCTAACAATTCTTTATATTCTGGCTTATTCATTTTTTCTAATTAATAGATATGATAATAATGCATTAACGTTTAGAGAACTGGAAGCTCTTTCTTGCTTTCGGCTTACCATATTTCTTACGTTCAACAACTCTGGCATCCCTCATTAGGTATTTCTTATCCTTTAAAGGTTTTCTGAAATCTTCATTCAACTGAACGAGTGCTCTGGAGATAGCCATTCTGATTGCTTCAGCTTGACCTTTGAATCCACCGCCTGATACATTGACTTTGATGTCGTACTGATTTTCCGTCTCAACGGTCTTCATCGGATCCGTTATCGTCAGTTGCATATTTGGAGTAGGGAAATAGTCTTTATAATCTTTTCCGTTCACCGTAATTTCACCAGATCCTGCCTTCATATATATTCTGGCAACAGCTGCTTTTCGGCGACCGATTGTATTAATCATGTCCATAATTAGGATAATTTAAGTTCTTCAGGTTTTTGCGCACCATGAGGATGCTCGCCGCCTGCATAAACAAATAACTTCTTAAACATCGCTCTACCTAATCTATTTTTAGGAAGCATGCCTCTTACTGCATTCTCTACAACAAAGAATGGTTTCTTTTCCATTGCTTCTCTTGCAGTTCTGCTTTTCTGACCACCTGGATATCCAGAATATCGGAGATACTTTTTGTTATCCATTTTTGTACCAGTGAATCTGACTTTGTCTGCATTGATGACAATGACATAATCACCTGTATCCACATGTGGTGTATATTGAGGTTTGTGTTTTCCTCTAAGAATAGAGGCTATCGTCGTACACATACGTCCGACGATCTGACCTTCACCATCTATGATGTGCCACTTGCGGTCAATTTCGTGCTTTTTAGCACTTTGAGTTTTATAACTTAATGTCTTCACTGTACTTTCGTTTAGACTGAATTAATGATCCAATTTTTCAAAAGGAATGCAAATGTACGCTACTTTCGTACTTATGCAAAGTTTTTGATAGACAATTTTCATGCCTTGCATTCATAACTCGTTGATTATCAGTAAAAATTTCGCATAAAAATTTGCAAAGAAGTCAAAGACCTTTTGCTCAGTACTCTAGCTTGACTTGAGTCGAAGGTGTTTCACCTATCGATGGCTTTTAGTAATTTCACCTCCCGTGAGCAAATTATACATCATCCCTTGCCCAATTGCAGAAGAGGACCCAATCCGTACCCTTCCCGTTTCTACAATTGAAGTCATTCACCAGTTGAAACACTTTGTGGTAGAACGGGCCAAGACTGCAAGGAGGTTTATTAAACTCACCCAACCACCTTATGCCATTTCAGAAATCAATGTGGCAGAAATGGACAAACATGATCAGTATGGAATTCCAGAAGAGGTAATGACATGGGCAGGTGCAGGAGAAAACATCGGACTGCTTTCTGAAGCTGGTTGCCCATGTGTAGCAGACCCAGGTTTTCATGTAGTGCGAATATTTAGAGAGAGAGGCTATAGAATCGTACCATTAGTTGGTCCTTCTTCGTTGTTATTGGCTCTTATGGCATCGGGATTGAATGGACAAGCATTTACCTTCCATGGTTATTTGCCAATTGAAGAGAACAATAAAAAACAACTCATTCGCAAAATGGAAACAGTTGCCTTGAAGGATAATTATGCTCAAATGGTGATTGAAACACCGTATCGAAATCAAAAATTATTTAGCTCATTCTGCAAATTTTTGCAAGCAGAAACACTGCTCCACATTTCTTTAGATTTGACAGGTGAGAGCGAATATTGTGAATCGAAAAGTGTAAAAGAATGGATAAAAAGTGGAATGCAATTTCCCAAAAGCCCAGCAATATTTATCATTGGTAAAAAGTAGAAAGACATGATTGAGACCATCATAGCAGATTTGAAAAAAGAAAGATACGCCCAGGATTTCATGACAGTTCTTAATGACTACGCAGAGGATCCAATGGGAGGAGGTGCTCCATTAACTGATTTTGTCAAACACAATTTGATTAGCAAATTGGTCAATCTGGATAATCACTTTGTCGTCTTATGTTATGTAGATGAACAGATTGCAGGCATTTCTAATTGCTTCTATGGATTTAGCTCGTTCAAAGCAAAGCCACTGATTAACATTCATGATTTTGCCATTCTACCTCAATTTAGAGGACGAGGTTTATCTAAAGTTCTGCTAGAAAAAGTGGAAGATGTAGCCAGACAAAATGATTGTTGTAAAATCACACTCGAGGTATTGGAAAACAATGACAAAGCCAAACGCGTGTATCAGGCATTTGGCTTTGAAGGATATGAGTTAAATCCAGAAATGGGTAAGGCCATTTTCTGGCAAAAAAATTTGTGATTTACTTTTCGGGAATTTCCAATGTGTCATTAAAATCAGGTAAATACAATTTCAAACTATTTTCATTGTAAAAGGACAGATCTATAAACTTCCAATTCTCACCGTCATCTTGAGATGCAGCAAGTAAATTGATAGGATTATCAAAGGAGTCCTCTCCTAATTTTAATTTCAGGTTCCCAGACAGTATACAATGAAGTTCATCACCAGCCTTTACGACATCTGAAGGTTCTTCAAAATCTACACCTTCAATTGTTACTCCCATTGTAGAGTAAGTTTGGATTTGTGAACCGATAATGTCTCTCATCAATTCTTTGCCTCCGCCCATCTCGATAATGTTTGGATGCATCGCATTCATATAGGCATCTACATCCAACTGCTTTTGTGCATTTGTCACCTTATTGGCATCAGACAAAATAGCATCTGTGTAAATGTTTTGTGCCTCAACACCAACAACGAGTAGAGAGAAAAAAAGAATGAGCTGGTAAATCTTATTCATTGATATAGGTTGTAACTAAGGACGGATTTATAATCCAAGTTTTGACTTAACTAAACTGCTGACATCAGTTGTATCGTCAGCATAAAGGATGACACCTAGACTTGCGTCAAAAATGTATTGGTATCCATTTTCTGCAGCTACAGCATTAATAGCATTCTGTATTTTATCTCTGATTGGTTTCAACAAAGTTTCACTTTTATCAATGATCTTTTGTTGACTCTCTTGCTCAAATTGAGCAATCTGTACTTCTTCTGATTGTAGTGACTGAGCCTCTACTTCCAACTGTTTAGGAGATAATTCTCCCTGTGTTCTTTTCTGCTCAAGTGACTGATATTTTGTTTGCAATTTTTTCACCATTTCCTCTCCTTTCTTTTGAAGTTGAGTTTTGTAGGTTTCAATATTGGCATTGGCTTCTCTTACTTCAGCCATGTTTTGGATCAATTCCTGCGAATTAATGTAGCCAAACTTTTGAGCCTGCAGCTGAAAGCTTGCAATCATCACAAAAGCTAGCGTCAAAATCTTTGTCATGGATATTTTCATAGTTTCTTTATTTGACTAATTAATTATTTATCTGATTCCTAATCTCTTTTTAATGATATCGGTTTTGTCATATTGTTCACTAGCAAATAAAATACCTGCAGAAGAACTTTTGTCTAACATGATATCGATGCCTTTCTCTGAAGCATAAGACGAGATTTCTCTAAATACTTTTTCCTGGATCGGACTTACCAGTTGTTGTCTTCGCAAAAACAACTCCCCTTCAGGTCCAAATTTTGCTCGCTGTAATTCTCTTACTTGTGCTTCACGCTGTGTGATGTCACCTTCTCTTCTTTTTTTCATTTCATCAGAAAGCAATACCTGCTCAGCCTGATATTTGTTATACATACTCTTAATCTTGTCGTATTCTTTTGCGATCTCCTGATTCCAGTCAGCGGCAAGTTTATCAAGATTGTCCTGCGCATCGAGGAACTCATCCATGTTATCAAGAATATTGGTAACGTCAACAATTGCAACTGATTGAGCAGAAATTGTGACTAAAGCTAGTAAGCTAAACAGAGAAGAATAGATTAATTTTCTAAACATTATCTTGTAATTTGAGGTCTATAAAAACGACTGCAAAAATACCTAAAACTCAATTAGGACTTTACAGTTATCAAAGAAACATTTATAATTGACTGATAATCGCATTTATATATTGCTTTAACTATTGTTTAACTGGCGGTATTAATGCTTTTTAACACACTGATTTTGAGATAGAAATGCAAAAAACAGACATACTAATTATTGGCGCAGGAGTTGCAGGCGCATCAACTGCAATTCGTTTGGCTCAGAAAAGACCTGATCTTAAGATTACCATGCTTACCAAAACGAATACAAAAGAGAGCAACACAAGTTGGGCTCAAGGCGGTATCGCTGCTGTATGGGATTTGGAAACAGATGACTTTGAGAAACATATTGCAGATACCTTAGATGCAGGTGATGGGATCTGTGATGAAGAAGTAGTCAGAATTGTGGTTGAAGAAGGCCGCAAGCGAGTCATGGACATTATCGAAATGGGCGCAAGATTTGATAAAGAAGATGATGGCGATTACAATTTGGGTAGAGAAGGAGGACATACAGAAAACAGAATCCTTCACTACAAAGACATCACTGGGTGGGAAATCCAACGAACCTTAAATGAACAAGTCAAGAAGTTTGACAACATCGAGATTCTGGAACACTTTTTTGCAATCGATGTCATCACTCAACACCAACTTGGACGAGTATTAACTAGGTTGTCTCCAAACATTGAGTGCTACGGTGCTTATGTATTGAACAAAGAAAACAACGACATTGATGCCATTTTGGCCAAATGCGTCGTCATGTGTACTGGTGGTACTGGACAGATATATCGAAATACAACCAATCCTGTGATTGCAACAGGCGATGGTATTGCAATGGCTTACCGAGCCAAAGGCAGACTTGCTAATATGGAGTTTGTTCAATTTCATCCAACAGCTTTATACGGTACTGGCGGAGACGAACCAGATTTCCTGATATCTGAAGCTGTTCGTGGTTTTGGAGCAATACTGAAGAGACCAGATGGCACAGAATTTATGGATCAATACGATGAACGCAAATCACTAGCGCCAAGAGATATTGTTGCCCGAGCCATTGACAACGAAATGAAAATCAGCGGTGCTGAACACATGTGCCTTGACTGTCGACACTTGGATCATGAAGAATTTCTAGAGCATTTTCCCAATATTTATGAAAAGTGCAAAAGTGTAGGAGCTGATCCATTCACTGAGTTAATACCAGTTGTTCCAGCATGTCACTACATGTGCGGAGGTATTTTAATTGATACCGCTGGAAGAAGTTCAATTAAACATTTATATGCCGCAGGCGAATGTACTTGCAGTGGTTTACATGGAGCAAATCGATTGGCATCTAATTCATTGTTGGAAGGACTCGTCTACGGTTATCGAGTGGCTGAAGATATCATAAAGGAGATAGACCAAATTGAACTAAAAGAAGGAATTCCAGATTGGGATACTGAAGGGACATTACATCCAAAAGAAATGGTCCTCATTACAAGAAGTTGGTCCGAATTGAAAGAGTTGATGAGTTATTATGTTGGAATTGTACGTACCAATGTTCGTCTCAAAAGAGCAATGGATAGACTCGAACTTCTGTACAATGAGACGGAGCAATTGTATATGTCCACCATACTTTCCCCTCAATTATGTGAACTGAGAAATCTGATCACCATAGCTTATCTGGTTACAAAAGGAGCACAGATGAGACAAGAAAGTAGAGGCTTGCATTACAACACGGACTTTCCTGAGGAATATCCGTACGTCGAAACGACATTATTATAAATGCGTATTGCTGTCAATTGTAGACTTCTACTCGAAAATCGAATGGAAGGAATCGCTGTCTTCAATTGGGAGATTTGTAGGCGGATGGCAAAGCAGCATGCAGAGCATGAATTCTATTTCTTTTTTGATAGAAAACCATCATCAGCATTCATACAACTAGATAATGTAACTTCAGTAATTCTAAGACCTCAGGCCAGACATCCATTATTATGGAAATATTGGTTTGATACTGCATTGACAAATGCACTTAAAAAGCACGAAATAGATGTCTTTTTCTCGCCAGAATTTTATTTATCTAAGACAAGCTCTATTCCATCAGTGATCGTAACTCATGATTTAGGATTTCTACACTTTCCCGAAACCTACCAGCAAAGCCATTTGGATTATTTCAACAAACAAGTGCCGTTATTTCTTGATAAGGCGGATCATATAATCGCAGTATCTGAATTTACTAAGCAAGACATAATCAAATCATATCAAATTAAACAAGAAAAAATTACCATTGCTGGAAATGCCTGCAGGTCGATTTTTAAACAAATAAGTGGTCCAGAAAAAAAGGCAGTTAGAAAAACCATCGCAAATGGTTCACCATACCACTTATATTTAGGATCCATTCATCCACGCAAGAATGTTCTACGTCTTGTAAATGCATTTAATGTATTTAAAGAAAAGACGAATCATGAACACAAACTTGTCCTTTACGGTAGATGGGCATTCAAAAACAAACAACTGAAGGAAGCGATTGGACAGTCAGCTTTCCAGAAGGATATTTTGATGTATGGAGATGCCGACATTACTGTAGAGAAAGTTGTCGCGTCAGCTACTTGCCTAGTCTACCCGTCTTTGTACGAAGGATTTGGCATTCCAATTTTGGAAGCAATGGCTTGTGGTGTACCAGTCATTACTTCTGATAAGGGAGCGATGAAAGAAGTCGGTGGTGATGCAGCTATTTACATCAACCCAGAAAGTGTGGAAGACATAGCAAGAGCAATGGAAGGTCAGTGTTTGAATAAAGAAGTGGATAAAGAAAAACTGCTCAAAAACGTATTGCGGTATTCATGGGACAAGAGTGCAAATCAGATATATCAATCATTGTTGTCTGTCGTAAAATGAAACATTAAAAGACATATCAAAATTCGTAGGCTTAGCTTCTAAGTCCTGAAGGGACGCCAGCAAATAGCCGAGTGATACATCACTAGGCTATTTGTTATTCGAAACACTAAATTTGGCGGGATTTTTTTGAAAAATCGTACAAAATTTATTTAGAGAAAGGCATTATTTTTAGAGAAACTATGCTACTGTTAATCCAATTATAAAAGATATACCAGTATATTAAGCTCACTAATTCTTGACACATGAAAGCTGCAGCTACTGTTTTTTTAATATTAATTCCAGCAATATTTGTCTTGATTATTGGAGAGGTTATATATGCTTATTTCAAAGGCAATTTTAATTTTCGAAGTTTAGATACGATTTCCAGTTTGAGTGCTGGCATGACAAATGCACTGAAGGCAGTCTTAGGGTTGACAGTCATTATTTTCGGTTATGATTATTTCTTCCAACATTTTGCTTTAGTAGAACGGAGTAATAATTGGATTACCTATTTGCTTGCATTGATCGGTTTAGATTTTGCTACTTACTGGTACCATCGCATGGCTCACCATGTCAACATATTTTGGAACAGACATGTCATCCATCATTCCGGCGAAGAATTCAATATGGCCACAGCGCTACGTCAATCCATTTCCAAATTTGTCAATGTCAGTGTGTTCTTTCTTTTACCTGCAGCCATTTTAGGTGTGCCTCCAAAAGTAATTGCAATCGTAACACCATTTCATCTATTTGTGCAAGTGTGGTATCATACCATTCATGTAGGTAAACTCGGATGGTTAGAATATATCATTGTAACACCTTCCCAACATCGAGTGCATCATGCCATAAATAAAATTTATATGGACAAAAATTTATCCCCTGTTTTTTGTATTTGGGATCGATTGTTTGGCACCTTTCAGGAAGAACTCGATGAAGAACCTTGTGTCTATGGCATAACAAGACAAGTCAACACCTGGAATCCCATCAAGATCAATTTGAGTCATCTATGGTTGTTGATCAAAGATGCCTGGAGAGCAAAAAGCGTATTCGATAAATGTAGAATTTGGTTTATGCCTACAGGATGGAGACCTGCAGATGTCAAAGAAAAATATCCAGTAAAATCAGTGGATCCTTATCAGCTTGTAAAATACGATACGGATGCATCAATAGCGATTAAATCCTGGTCATGGATTCAGTTTATTATGTTATTGATTATGCTGTTTCATCTCTTATTTATGATTGTAGAAATTGGAACTCCTCAGATTTATGTTTACGGTTTGTTCATGTTTTTATGTGTGTATAGTTACACAACACTCATGGATTTAAAAGCTTCTGCCATGTGGTTGGAAATTGTAAAATCGGGGATAGGCTTATTGATTATTTTCCAAACAGGATCTTGGTTTTCTATTGATTCCATCCTCCCTATTGGTACAATGTTGTTTGGTGCATATTTTATTTTATCAGCGGCAGTCGTCTCTTATTTTGTCCTTACTGATCTAGCTCCTGAAAATAATAAGTTAGTTGTAAATTGACTGCTATCCGCAATTAAACCAAAACTAATAAATAGAGTCATTAGATTAATAAAGTTATAAGTGTAACATGAATAAAATTTATTTAATGATTTTAGCAAGCCTACTATTTATAGCTTGTGCGGAGGAAGAACCAATCACCCTACAAAATGAATCACCAATAGTGAAGGCTGAATCTTCTTACACAGTTATTGTAGACGAAGACATCACCTATGCTAATGGACTAAGTCATGATGGAATGAACACTACTGTTGAGATGCCTCAAACTTTAGATGTATACTACCCTGACAATAATTCTACTACTCGCCCTGTCATTATGTTTATTCATGGCGGAGGGTTTCAAGGCGGAACAAAAACGAAACCAGAAATTGTAGATATGGCCAACTACTTTGCCTCCAGAGGATGGGTTTTTGCTTCCATAGATTATAGAACAACAAGTGATTTAGTTGGAACAAATTTTACAGGAATTGCTCCACAAGAATGGATCGATTTCACTATGCAAAACGCAACAACTCCGGATGATGCTCGGACAAGTATAGCTTTATACGCGGCCCAAAGAGATTCCAAAGCAGCCCTTCGCTGGCTAGTAGCTAACTCAAATGTTTATAATATAAATACAGAATTTATTACCGTAGGAGGAGCTTCAGCAGGTGCAATTACAACTGTTGCACTAGGCATTTCAAATCAAGAAGATTTTACAAATGAAATTCCTATAGCTGACGACCCTACTCTCTCTACTTCAAATGTAGATGAAACTTATGTAGTAAGAAGTATGATTGAATTCTGGGGAGGAAATATAAAATTGGAAATTTTTGAATCCGTATATGGAATGGATAGATATGATAGTAATGACCCTGAATTATTTATTGCGCATGGCACATTAGATCCAACTGTTTTGTTTTCAGAAGCATCCGAATTAGATAGCATTTATAACTCATTAGGAATCTACCACGAATTTATTCCTCTAGTGGATCAAGGCCATGGTGCATGGAATGCAACTGTGAACGGAAAAAGTTTATCAGAGATGTCTTTTGATTTTTTGGTTGAAAGACAAAATTTAATTGCCGAATAAATAACAAGCGATTGCACATTCATTTTATAATCAAAACCGCTTCCCCACACTTATCCCAATCAATCCAATCGGCCCTTCACCCGTAGGCTCTCCTTCAGTCCTCACATTCCATTCCAAACCAAATCCAATAGTTGGTCTTATGACAAGATTAGAGTTCGTTAATATGGTATAACCCAAACTCAAGGTTGGTTGAATAACAGTAATGTTCGTTTCGCCTTCTGATATTACGTCATCGTTTAAAAAATTTCTCCAATCAATATTATTGAACCAAAAATCATTTTTAAACTCCAGATGTAAACCTTTGAAACCCTGCTTAAAGTAGTGTTGATAGTCTATACTAAAACCAAACCCTTGACCGATTTCTTCATCCTGTTCACCTAGATCTCTGTGATCAAAAATGTTGGCACCAATTCTTAGCCCAAGTCGCCCTTTATCACTGATGGATTTCTCTGCACTTATACCAGGTATGAAACCAGTCGGATATACTTGTAGCTGAACAGAAACATCAGTTGGTCTTTGTGCTGCTAAGGTTAACGCAAATAAAAAGCAAAGTGTACATAGATATAAGCACCGTTTCATTATGGCGAATTTAGGATGTCAAAAGTAAATAAAACTTACGTTCTCTGAAGTTTGTAACTTCAGAGCTATATTTTCATTCTCATGAAGCCATTCTTCACAAACGACGCAATCGTCCTAGGCATTTTAATTTCTGTATTAGCTTTTGTCTTTTATACTTCAGAATTAAAATCACCAGGCTGGAAGAAATTTTACAGATTCGTACCTGCCCTTCTGCTTTGTTATTTTATCCCTGCATTACTCAACTGGCCTTTGGGACTTATTTCAGGGGATGAATCTCAATTGTACTTTGTAGCTTCTCGCTATTTGCTGCCAGCAAGTTTGATTCTTCTCTGTTTGGGCATTGACTTTAAAAGCATATTGAATCTTGGATCAAAAGCGATTGTCATGTTTTTTACTGCAACAGTTGGGATTATCCTTGGTGGTCCGATTGCGTTATTACTTGTATCCATTTTTGCTCCAGGACTAATAGATGCAAATCCGGAAGAAGTTTGGAGAGGGTTTTCTACAGTTGCAGGAAGTTGGATTGGTGGCGGTGCCAACCAAACGGCAATGAAAGAAATCTATGAAGTCGGCGATAATTTGTTTGGAACAATGATCGTCATTGATGTTGTTGTTGCAAATATTTGGCTAGGGTTTTTACTTTACGGAGCCAACATTAGCGATAAGCTGGACAAAAAATTAAAAGCAGATAATAGTGCAATTACACAACTCAAAAAAAGTGTAGAAGATTATCGTGCTGGTGTAGAAAAGATGCCAACCTTGACAAGCACATTCATATTGATGGCAGTAGCATTTGGAGGGGTTGCCTTATCTCATTGGGGTAAGGACATAATGACTCCACTGATGAGTTCGATGAAGGATACCTTAGTCGAATACAGAATGAATTCTCTGATGTCCTCTTTCTTTTGGTTAATCGTATTTTCTACCACAATTGGATTGAGCTTGTCCTTCACAAAAGCTAGAAAATTAGAAGGTGTTGGTGCATCGAGATGGGGATCTGTTTTTATATATGTCCTTGTAGCGACGATTGGCATGAAAATGAATCTAGGCGAAGTGTTCAAAAACCTGGGACTATTTGCCGTTGGCATTATCTGGATGCTTGTCCACGTCGGATTATTATTGACGGTTGCAAAAATAATTAGAGCACCTTTCTTTTTTGTTGCAGTTGGTAGCCAAGCGAACATAGGAGGAGCAGCCTCTGCACCAATTGTAGCTTCTGCGTTTAGCCCATCACTTGCACCAGTTGGAGTTTTGATGGCTGTCCTTGGATATGCCTTGGGTACGTATGGAGCAATAATTTGTGCACAATTGATGCAGTTGGTCGTGACTTAATTTAGAACAACAATCAAATACTTGATTAACTAAAATGATGTAATTCATTCATTTCTAAGCGTTTATCACAAGATTTTTAACTATTTGTCTTAAAAAGCGTATCTTTGCAGCCCTTTGAATGAAAAAAGCTAAACTGCTTCGTATATGAGTAAGAAGAGAGTATTGTTTATTACGCAGGAGATGAATCCGTACACAACATTATCGGAAATATCTGACTTAGTTGCTAAACTTCCGCAATTTACCCAAGAAAAAGGCATGGAAATCAGAGTTCTGATGCCAAAATATGGTGTAATCAACGAAAGAAGGCACAGATTGCATGAAGTTGTCAGGTTATCTGGAATGAATATTATAGTTGATGATGATGATTTTCCATTAATCATTAAAGTCGCATCATTGCCAGGATCAAGATTGCAGGTTTACTTCCTCGATAATGAGGAATTTTTCAAGCGCAAGTACATCTTTGACGATGAAGATGAAAAACCGTTTGAGGATAACCTTGATCGAATGGTCTTCTTTTGCAAAGGAGTCATGGAGACAGTAAAGAAATTTGGCTGGCCACCTGATTTGATCCACTGTCACGGTTGGATGACCAGTTTGGTTCCCCTTTACCTTAAGTCAGTATATAAGAACGAGCCAATCTTTGCAAATTCCAAGTTGATTTATTCTGCTTACAGTAATGAATATGAAAAAACATTTAGTGAAGCTTTTTTCACTAAAGCACTCATTAATAATCTGGAAGCGGACCAATTGGATGTTTACAAGCAAAAGGGAAAAATAAGTCTTAATTCGGGTGCAATAACTTATGCAGATGCCGTTATACAAGGGAGCAAAAAATTAAAGAAAAACGTTCTAGACTTGATTGAAGAGAGAGATATTCCAAAGTTGCCTTTTCAAACAACAGAAGAGTATCTAGAAGCGTATATAGAGTTTTATCAATCAATGATTGAAGAATAGTTCTTTTAATCCTTAAATCCCTCCTTGATTTAATGAGAAAGTGGTTGTATTTTTTAGTTGTCACCTCCATTATTTGTACTCGATGCGGTGATACAACTATTGTTGGTTCAGAATTGTTTGAAGGTGAAGGCCTAAATCTCACTAATGTTGATTCACTTGATATCCAGGCGAGAACAAATCTTGTAGATTCCATTCGTTTATTTACGTTTGAGGCTTCCAGCGCTTCTGGCTTTTTAATGGGAATTCTTGATGATCCACTTTTCGGTTCAATGAAATCATCATTTGTTACAGAAGTTCACTTTGCTGTTGATCCACGAAATTTGCAGGAATTGACCCCTGATTATCAAGATGGCGATGTTCTGGATTCTATGATTTTAGTCCTCGAACTTGACCCAGCAGGATTTTATGGTGTACAAAATGATCGCTTTGATTTCGAGATTTTCCTAGTAGAAGAATCCATTAATGATCGGTCTATTATATTTTCAAATGATGAAATTGCATTTGGTTCTACACCGGTAACTACAGTTGATGATGTCGGCATTCCAACAGATTCTACAGTCGTCTTTTTTCCATCTCTTGGTACATCCGTACGAGAGTTTCCGCAGCTAAGACTCCCTTTAGAAACGGGCATTAGTGACATTCTTTTTAATGATCTGAGAACCATCCAAAATGACACGAGTTTTGTCAATGAATTTTTTGGTATTCGTATTGAAGCAACACCTACTTCAGAAAATTCAATGATAGGTGTTGATGTTTCCAGCTTGGAAATCAATAGTCGGATACAGACTTTCTACAGCAGACAAGATTCAGCGTTATTATATGAATATGCCTTAAACGATCTTGCTATCCCCGGTGTACCTTTAGGAAGGAAGTATAGCGATTTTGATAGAGATCTTTCTGGAGCTACGATCAACACATTTCTTGACAGTAAAGAATTAGGCGACAGTCTATTGTTCATTCAATCCATGCTAGGAACAAATATCGAATTAGATCTGTCATCAGTTTTGGAATTAGGAGATGTGTTAATCAATCAGGCGACTTTAGAATTGACGATTGCTGAATTACCTGGAGATGATCTGAGTATAAAACCACCAATCGAAAACCTGATCTTATCATTCATGGATGAGACCGGAAATTTGCAACTCATTTCAGAAGTCAATGAAGCTTTATTGTTTGAAGAAATTGACCTCAGATTTGGTGGGACAGTACAAGAAGTAGTCGATGATAATGTCATGGTTCAGCGATACTCTATGAATGTTACCAGAACAGTCATTGATATGTTTAATGGAATATTGCCAACAACACTGTTTATTACGCCATTATCCGTAACTGGACAACCCAGAAGGACAATACTATATGGCCCAGACAATGCTCAATTTCCAATTAAATTAAATCTATCCTTAACAAGTCTCTAAACGTAATTCGTAAACACATACTATGTGCGGAATTTTTGCATTTATAGGAAAGGAAAATGCATTTCCTCATCTTATCGAAGGTCTAAGAAAATTAGAGTATAGAGGCTATGACAGTGCAGGTATATCTATTCAGAATACATCTGGCAAAATTATCACTTATAAGAAAAAGGGTAAAGTCAATGATTTAGTCAAGCACATCAGTGATCAACCGATTGATGGCACAATTGGAATTGGACACACCAGATGGGCAACACATGGTGCTCCAAATGACGTCAATTCTCATCCACATGTAAGCAACAATGGGAGACTTTCTTTAATCCATAATGGGATTATTGAAAATTATTCTGTTTTGAAAAAAGCACTTATAGAAAGAGGTTACACTTTTTCCAGTGACACAGATACTGAAGTGCTGGTCAATTTTATTTCAGAGATACAAGAACAAGGCAAACTAAGTTTGACAGAAGCAATAAGACAAGCACTAGCAAAAGTAGTTGGGGCATATGCAATTGTCGTTATGGACAGAGATGACAACACACGATTAATTGGAGCTAGAAAGTCATCACCTTTGGTTCTAGGGATAGGTGACAATGAGTTATTATTGGCTTCCGATGCAACTCCTATATTGTCACATACCAAAGAAGTTGTGTATCTCAATGATGGCGAAATCGTCTCACTTTCTCAAAATGGTGAATATGAAATCACAGACCTGACAAATGAACGAGTTATACCTGTCATTAAGGAATTGGACTACAGCATTGAACAATTGGAAAAAGCAGGCTATGATCACTTCATGCTGAAAGAGATTTTTGAACAACCAAAGACAGTCAAAGAAAGTATGCGGGGACGCATCGCTGAAAGTGAACTGTCAGTCAGGTTGGGAGGATTGATTAACGCAGAATTTGATATAAAAAGCATTCAACGAATTGTAATCATCGCATGTGGGACTTCTTGGCATTCTGGTTTAATTGGAGAATACCTCATCGAAGACCTTGCAAGAATACCTGTTGAAGTAGAATATGCATCGGAGTTTAGATATCGAAATCCCATTATCAGAGAAACTGATTTATTTATCGCAATCTCTCAATCAGGAGAAACCGCAGATACACTAGCGGCATTAGAATTAGCTTCTGAACAAGGAGCCAAAACCTATGGCATTGTCAACGTAGTTGGATCTTCTATTGCGCGCTTAGCACAAACTGGATCTTATATTCATGCGGGACCTGAGATCGGTGTAGCATCAACCAAAGCGTTTACAAGTCAAATAACTGTTTTGACGATCCTTGCTATTTATCTTGGTGAATTGCATGGCCGTTTGGACAAGGATAAGAAATCCAAATTGCTTAAGGCCTTATTGGCGATACCGGATAACATTACAAGTATCCTAGAGCAGAAAGATAAAATTAGATCTATTGCATCAGAACTAAAAAGTGCAGCAAATGCACTTTATCTGGGTAGAGGGTATAATTTTCCAGTGGCATTAGAAGGAGCATTAAAACTCAAAGAGATTTCATACATCCATGCAGAAGGTTATCCTGCAGCAGAGATGAAACATGGACCAATAGCCTTAATTGACTCCATGATGCCTGTGATTTTAATCGCAACAAACAAAAGTGCACACGATAAACTACTTAGTAATTTGCATGAAATTAAGGCCAGAAATGCAAAAGTTGTGGTAATTGTGACTAAAGAACAGGCAGAATTCAAAAAAATTGCTGACTTTTGTATCGAAATTCCAGATAGCGAGGAAGAATTATCCCCACTGCTATCAGTAATTCCTTTACAATTATTGGCATATTATATCGCAGTCTTTAGAGGTTGCAATGTAGATCAACCAAGAAATTTAGCAAAATCAGTTACAGTAGAATAAAATCATAACGATGAGTGAGTCACATTTAATGGAATATAATTCGCAGCATGATCAATTAAAGATCTCTGAATACGGACGTAATATTCAGAACATGATCAATTATGCGAAGACCATAGAAGATAAAGAAAAGAGACAACGTGTTGTGGAAGGTATCGTACAACTCATGATGCAGATAACACCGCAAAGCAAAAATGTGGCAGAATACAAACAGAAGTTGTGGAACCACCTTCTCTATATTGCTAACTACGATTTGGAGGTAGAACTTCCAGAAGGTGTAATCATCAATAAGGAAACAGTCCAAATAAAACCTGATCCTTTAGAATATCCAGTTCACGAAACGAGATTCAGACATTATGGACACATTGTGCAAATCTTAATCAAAAAAGCGATTGAGATGGAAGATTTAGAGATGAAAAAGGAGTTCACACACGTCATTGCTGCATATATGAAACTTGCTTTCCGAACCTGGAACCACGAAGCAAACATTAATGACAATGTGATCAAAGCAGATTTAAAAAAGATCTCAGATGGACAGTTGGAAATGGATCCAGAAGAAGCGATCAGTTACCTAGCGTCTTCTTACGTAAAACCAAAAAAGCAATCCAATCACAAAAACCATCGATCAGGTAAAAAGAAAAAGAGCAACCACAAAAAGCGTAGAAAATAATCCTTCGACTACGGTCAGGGACCTGTTATTTGAGGACTGTGTCCTCAAAGTAATAAGATTGAATATGAACTGCTCTGAAGTTGCAAACTTCATAGAACCCGATAACAATTTCAAATACTAGTTAAAAAGTAATTCCTCGACTCCACGTTGTTCCGCTCGGAATGACAGTGTGTATATACTGTTAATCAATGAATTACTCACTTGTCATAGATAGCGAAACGCGGTGTCCCCTCGACTAACTCGGGATGACAAATCAGACAACTCGCCCAAACTTCTTATTTCTAAATACATTGTCATTCCGAACGAAACGCAGTGTAGTTGAGGAATAAACCATTACACACCACACTAATACTCAAAAACAATTTCACATACTAGATAAGCGATAACACCTAATCGACTAGAACCTCCTTTTAGTCATTTGCCACTATTCAACAATCATTAGGATCAGATCTTCGAAGAGAATTAACATTGTAAAACATTATTAATTATTGTAATATGTTTGTCGATCCAATTACCTTAGTTCCTTCGATTAAAAATCTTGACATGTCAAATGCTTTTAGAGTACAGGGTGGAAATAGTCTATCTGGTGAAATCATACCACAAGGGGCCAAAAACGAAGCCTTACAGGTATTGTGTGCAGTGCTACTTACGGATGAAGAAGTCACAATCAGCAACCTCCCAAATATTTTGGATGTCCAACGCTTGATCACATTGATTGATGGACTTGGGGTAGAGGTGAAGAAGATAACTGACCATGAGTATGTATTTAAAGCTGAAGCTGTAGATCTTGATTACTTTGCCTCTGAAGAATATCAGACCAATGCAAAAAAGATAAGGGGCTCCGTGATGCTGATGGGACCTTTACTTGCTCGATACAAGAAGGCCTTTTTGCCAAAACCTGGTGGTGACAAAATTGGCAGAAGAAACTTAGATACTCACTTCCATGGATTTACAAAGCTTGGCGCTAAGTTTATCTATGACGAAGCAGAAGATAAATATTTGTTAGAGGGCTCAGAGCTCAAAGGTCAGTTTGTACTGATGGATGAAATATCTGTTACAGGTACGGCAAACCTTGTCATGGCTGCTGTACTAGCGGAAGGTCAAACAGAAATCTACAATGCTGCTTGTGAGCCTTATGTGCAGCAATTGAGTAAGATGCTAAACAAAATGGGCGCCGACATTAGCGGCATTGGCTCCAATAGATTGATCATTAATGGGGTGACAAAACTTGGCGGAACAACACACAAAGTCGCTCCAGACATGATCGAAATAGGAAGCTTTATTGGTTTGGCTGCAATGACTCAGTCAGACATCACTATCAAAGGAGCTTACGAAGCAGACCTAGGTATCATCCCAAGAACATTTGAAAAAATTGGAGTCAAACTTGAAAAGAACGGGACAGATCTCATTATTCCAAAGCAAGAAAAATATGAAATCAGTTCATTTATTGACGGGTCAATTTTGACCGTGTATGATTCACCATGGCCAGGCTTTACCCCAGACTTGATGAGTATTCTTTTGGTAATGGCAACCCAGGCAAAAGGAAGCGTCTTAATACATCAAAAAATGTTTGAAAGTCGACTCTTCTTTGTGGACAAACTGATCGATATGGGAGCCAAGATCATTTTATGTGATCCACATCGTGCAACTGTAATTGGCCTCAATAGAGAATCTCAACTCAGAGGCATTACGATGAGCTCACCAGATATCAGAGCTGGGGTTGCTTTATTGATCGCTGCTCTATCTGCAAATGGCACAAGTACCATTCTCAATATCCAACAAATTGACAGAGGTTATCAATCGATCGATACCAGACTCAGAGCAATTGGTGCTGATATAGAACGAATAGAGGTTTAAGGCTTTGCAATAAAACAAGCTGTGGTTCATTGATGTTAAACGAAATCTTATAAGAATCACTCTCTTGCATCTCTCACCAGGGAGACAGCCCTTCTGTTCCTCCCAATATTCGTGTCCAAGCGGACACAAGTGAAGAGGACGCGATACTTGATAGCACATGCTTATTTAATGTCATATCATGTCAATGCAAAACAATTGTGTTAATTATTCCAACAAACACCGTAATGTCATGAAATCAAATGTCTTATATTTGAATGCTACCCAAACATGACTCAAATCGTATGATTAGATTTATTTGGATATTCTTCACCTTAATTTCTTTTTGTCTTTCGACTAATGCCCAAACAAGCCTGTCTCCCGGAGATATCGTGGTAATTTCAATCGGTGGTGACAGTAAGTCCTTTAGGTTCGTTCCTTTGGTGAATTTAAGTGCTGGCACAGAAATATACTTTACAGACTCCGGGTGGATAGGTCCAGGATTCAGGGCTGCGGAAGGGGCAGTAAAATACACAGCCCCTGCTTTGGTTCTAGCAGGAACAAATATCGAATATGTTGCAGGTGCTGCAAACTTTACAGTAGTAAATGATGTAAATGTTGGGACCAATGGCTTTTTATTAAGTACTAGCGGTGATCAAGTGCTGGCCTTTCAAGGAAGTCCAAGTGCCCCTAATTTCATCTATGCAGTGCAATCAAATAGTACGCAATGGCAGGCTTCTGCTACAAATTCTAACACCTCAGGATTACCTAGTGGACTTACTAATGGAGTAAATGCAATCGCTTATGGTTCTGGCCCAGGAGCTGGTGATGAATTTGACAATATCTGGTACGATTGCTCAATTACCGATGGTACGCCTACGGCAGTTTTAAGTGCAGTATCAAACCAAAATAATTGGATGGGAGATAACGTCATGTACACTCCTTGTACAACTAACTTCTTTAACGGAGGCGGCAATGGTGGCAATCCCACCACTCTTTTCATCCATGAGATCCAAGGCAGTGGGAGTACTGTGACTAATTCTGGAGCAACTGTTATCGTAGAAGGTGTCGTGGTAGGAGACTATCAGTTATCCAACGAATTGTTTGGATTTTTTATCCAGGAAGAAACAACTGATGAAGATGGAGATCCGCTCACTTCAGAAGGTATTTTTGTTTTTTGCAATACCTGTCCTGTTGATGTGATGGAAGGAGATCTTGTACAAGTAGAAGGAGTCGCTGGTGAATTTTTCGACATGAGCCAAATCGATGCATCCGCAGGTACAGTGACTAAAGTCTCTTCAGGCAATATTGGTTTAGTTACACCAGCAGTGGTCAACTTGCCTGTCGCAACGGGCACCGATCAACTTAACACATTCGAAGCTATAGAGGGAATGATGGCAAGTTTCGCCAATCCCTTAACCGTGACAGAGCACTTTCAATTAGCTAGGTTTGGACAATTGACGCTTTCAGTCAACGGCAAACAGAGACAATTTACCCAGGATAATCTTCCGAGTGCAGCAGGTTATGCCTTGCATCAAACAGATATTGCAAGACATCGAATCATCCTTGATGATTACAACAACCTTGAGAATATTGACCCTGTCATTCATCCAGAGCCCGGTAACTTTTCTGTCAACAATACAGTCAGAGGAGGAGCAACAGTTGGCAATTTGGTTGGAGTGATGCATTGGTCATTTGCTGGAATTGGAGGGACAAATGCTTGGAGAGTCCGACCGATGAAGACAAATCCTGTTTCATTTACTGATAGTAATCCAAGGCCACCAAATCCTGCAAACAATGATGATCTTAGAATCGTCAGTTTCAATGTCTTGAATTATTTTAATGGAAATGGAAGCGGAGGTGGATTCCCTACTGCAAGAGGAGCACATAGTGTAGCTGAATTTAATAGACAATCTGATAAAATTGTACAAGCTTTAATTTCATTGAATGCTGATGTAGTCGGATTGATAGAGTTAGAGAATGATTATAACTCAGGGGCAAATAGTGCTATTGCTTCATTAGTAAATGATTTAAATACAACTCTTGGAAGTGCAACATATCAATATGTCAACCCAGGAGGCAATATTGGATCTGACCAAATTACAAATGGATTTATTTACAAAACGAGTACTGTAGGCTTAATCGGCAATCATCAAATATTGGATACTCCAGCATTTTTAGACCCTAATAACACAGGTTCAGATAGAAATAGACCAGCGCTTGCACAAACTTTTCAAATTGTAGATGCTAACAACCCAGGTTTTGCGGAAAGACTTACCGTAGTTGTCAACCACTTTAAATCAAAAGGTAGTTCATGTGGTGCCGGAGACGATGATACCACTACTGGACAAGGGAACTGTAATGGCACAAGAACGGGAGCATCAAATGCCTTGATTAATTGGTTGAACACAGACCCGACTGGAAGTGGAGATCCTGATTTTGTAGTCGTAGGCGATCTCAATGCCTATGCAATGGAAGATCCAATTGTGGCTTTTACAAATGCAGGTTATGTCGACCATGTCAATGCAGGAATCACAGATGCAAGTAGCTTTGTTTTTAGTGGAGAATGGGGTACACTAGATTATATCTTGACAAGTGCAAGTTTGTCAGCAAATGTCACAACTGTAGATATTTGGAACATCAATGCAGATGAGTCTTCATTGCTTGATTATAATGATACGGTATTGGATCCGGGAGAATCAGCATTTGAGGCGAAACCAAGTACCAATCCATTATACAATGGAGATGAATTCAGATCTTCCGATCACGATCCTACTCTAATAGGCTTTGAATTTGGAAGTAACTGTCTTTTTCTTTTACCCGTTAATAATGTTGTACCCTCTGCATTATATGAAGCGAGTCATACGGTAATCTCAGATGGTTTCATTCCTAGTCCGAATGTTGTTGAGTATTCTGCTGGCAACCAAGTTGTATTGGAAGCTGGTTTTGAAGTCCAAGAAGGAGCAGAATTTCATGGATATATCCTTGGCTGCAATTAATCTATAAATTATATGTGCGTAGCCCATTCGAGTGGTATTCCATCATACAAAAACAGCAAAAAGTAAATCTTCACATTAGACGTATTTCTTTAATATTAATAGTTGATTTTATCCAACAGATCAACAGTAATTGATGTTGTTTGGCTAAAGAAAATCTTTTAGTGTTAAGCTTACATTATCATCGTATTACGAAGTGGAAAGTTGAAGCTTAAGTGCATACAATTAATCTATATTTGCAATTTTTACAAGCAAAGGACTGGGTTTAGCAATTCATGTTAGGTGACTTGGTTTTTTTTGCGGTTCATAAATAATAAGCAAAGAGATATCGTATACAAATGAAGAAACCAGTAGATTCCTCATCCAAAAAAGGGTCACTCAAAGAAATTGCCCAACTTTTTTTCAAATTAGGACTCATCGCTTTCGGAGGACCAGCATCTCATGTAGCCATGATGGAAGATGAAGTGGTGAAGAAAAGGAAATGGATGACGCAAGAACATTTCTTGGATTTAATGGGTGCGACTAATTTAATTCCAGGCCCAAATTCAACAGAAATGACGATGCACTGTGGTCATGAACGAGGTGGCTGGAAAGGTCTTTTTGTGGCAGGTATTTGTTTCATTTTCCCAGCAGTTGTCATCACTTGTATTTTTGCTTGGGCATTTGTGAAGTATGGCCAACTACCTGAAGTAGAACCATTTATTTATGGGATTAAAGCAGCGGTCATTGCCATCATTCTCAGTGCATCATATCGGCTTGGTAAAAAGGCCATCAAAAACAACATGCTCGCTGTCTTGGGCTTGTTAACGCTTGCCGCCTGTCTATTTGGTGTCAACGAGATAGCCGCTTTATTTGCTTGTGGATTTATCGGTCTTGCCATTCATTTTGCTAAAAGCAGTATGGCATCTGCGAATAGTTTTTCGCCCTTCCTGTTGCCTTTGTTCTTCGCCCAAGTTAGTGTCGGACCTGGAAAAATCTTATTGACCTTTTTAAAAGTCGGCGCGATCCTCTATGGAAGTGGCTATGTCCTGTTTGCATTTTTAGATACTGAGTTGGTATCGAATGGATGGTTGACGCGTCAAGAGCTCTTAGATGCAGTGGCTGTTGGCCAGTTCACGCCTGGTCCAGTATTGTCTACTGCCACCTTTATAGGATATCAAATGAATGGAATTTATGGAGCATTAGCAGCAACAATAGGTATTTTTTTACCATCATTCTTTTTCGTTTTATTGTTAAATCCACTGATTCCTAAGATGCGGAAATCTAAATGGATAAGTGCATTTTTAGATGCCGTCAATGTGGCCGCCGTCGCATTGATTGTCGCAGTCTGTATCGAGATGGGAAAAGAGACTTTGACGGATTGGCGAACGATGACGATAGCTGTAGCAAGCTTGATTGTAGTTTTTGGCTTTAAGAAACTCAACAGTGCATATATCGTTTTAGGCGGAGCGCTACTAGGTTATATATTAACATTATTTTAATATGATAATTTGGTCTAACAACTAAGCATAAATGAGGCCCTAATTTGACTAATAATTATTATGATTAGATAACTGTTTGGTAACATTCAGTAAACATAGGAAGAGCATTTTTGTAGCACAAATGTAAAACCAATGAGAATTACCCGTTTTAGCCTGTTTGTGTGTGTGTTAGCAATTTCCATCTCCGCAAGTTCACAAACAATTTATCCTAAGTTTGGGAAAGGCTTGCAAATCACTGCTCAAGATTCTTCCTTTTATATGAGGATTGGCTTTAGATTCCAAACACTATTCGCAAATGAATGGAATTTAGAAGATGACCAGTTATCTGGATTGAGCGATCACGAATCAGCGATTTTTATTAGAAGATCTAGATTAAAATTTGATGGTTATGCACTTACGCCTAAATTAAAGTATAAAGCCGAGTTGTCATTATCGAATAGAGATAATGGTGGTGGTAATAGTGATCGATTCAGCAATGCAGCCAATATTATTTTGGATGCTGCTGTAGAATGGAATTTCTACAAAAATTTATCTATTTGGGCGGGGCAAGGTAAATATCCAGGTAATAGAGAAAGAATTATTTCATCTGGAAATCTTCAATTTGTTGATCGATCAAGATTAAATTCAAGACTGACTTTGGATCGTGATGTCGGTGTGATGTTGAAAAATAAATCCTATTTCGGAGATGAGTTCATTTTGAAACAAATTATCGCAATCGGCTCTGGAGAAGGTAAGAATATCACCAGCGGAAATATTGGAGGTCATGCTTATACATTCAAATTGGAAGCCCTTCCATTTGGAGAATTTGCATCTAAGGGTGATTACACAGGATCAGATACAAAGTTTGAACCAAGACCTAAGTTAGCCATTGCTGTTGCTTACGATACAAACATAAATGCAGGAAGAACAAGAGGACGGACTGGCAGCTTTTTCACTGATGGGAATGAAAACCCATTTGGTAAAACCTTAAATTCATTTTTTGCTGATCTTATGTTTAAATATGATGGGTTATCTGTAATGATTGAATATGCAAATCGGCAAACCAGCGATGGAAGTCCATTTATAGTAAATGATGATGGCGGTGACATTGCAACGTATTATACTGGTTCTGCTACGAACATTGCCGTTGGTAAGTTTCTAAGTGACAGCTTTGAAGTTGCTCTTCGGTATACAAATGTGCAACCTCAAGAAGGCGTTGCAAGCAATGAAAATCAATACACACTTGGATTTTCAAAATATGTTGTAGGTCATAAATTGAAAGTCCAAACAGATATATTATATAGAGAAATAGAAACAAGTGAAGACGATCTTATTTATCGATTACAAATGGATATACATTTTTAAGAATTTTTAATTTAACTTCAAAACCAACTTATCATGGAATTCGGTTTCTGGGACATACTACAAATATTAGGCGCACTTGCTTTTTTCATCTACGGGATGAAATTAATGAGTGAGGGTATTCAACGAGCTGCAGGTTCGCAACTTAGAAATATCCTAAGGTCAATGACAAAGAACAGGTTCTTGGGTGTATTTACAGGCTTCCTCATTACTGCTTTGGTACAATCTTCTTCTGCGACAACTGTGATGACTGTATCTTTTGTAAATGCTGGTTTGCTTTCTTTGGTAGAATCTGCAGGAGTCATGATGGGAGCGAATATTGGTACAACTGTAACAGGTTGGATTATTGCACTCTTAGGGTTTAAAGTTAAATTGAGTGCATACTCGATTCCTTTGCTTGCATTAGGCGTACCTCTACATTTTTCAAGTAAAGGAAAGAGAAAATATTGGGGAGAATTTCTCATCGGATTTGCAATCTTGTTTTTAGGCTTATCTTATTTGAAGAATGCTGTCCCAGATATAGGCGGAAGTGGTGCTCTAGAATGGATTAAAAGTTTTTCTCAATACGGCATCTTATCAAGAATATTCTTTGTATTCGTTGGTGCACTTGTCACTATAATTGTACAATCATCAAGTGCTGCAATGGCAATTACATTGACGCTTGTGTATGCGGGATGGTTGCCATTAGAGGTTGCTGCGGCGATGGTTCTTGGAGAAAATATTGGAACAACAATTACTGCAGAACTCGCATCTGTTGTTGGTAATACAAATGCAAAACGATCGGCGAGAATACATTCTATGTTCAATATAATTGGTGTAACCTGGATGGTGTTTTTATTACCATGGGCGATGGATATCATTACGACGATCGTAGAGAATTTCACACATATCTTTGAGAGCAATGCAAAGATCAAAACAAAGGATCTTTCTGAAGCTAATATTATGAATACCTATAAGTTAGCGGCATTCCATACATTATTTAATATCACAAACGTAATACTCTTAATTGGCTTTGTGCCATGGTTGGTGAAGGCTGCAATCTGGTCAGTGAAGGGATCAGATGAAGATAAAGATGATTTCTCATTGAAGTTTATCGGTACAGCTAGTAAGACTCCTGAGTTAGCCATTCTAGAATTACAAAAAGAATCTGGTCACTTTGGAGAAGTTACCGCTCGCATGTCAGAATTTACAAGAAATTTAATCAATACAGTAGAGCCCAAGGGCCAGAAGAAAATGCTAAAAAAGATTAAAAAGTATGAGAAAATAACTGACAGAATGGAAGAGGAAATGACTGAATACGTAACCAAAATTGGCAATAGAGAAGTGACACCAAGTACCAGTCAAAGTCTACGATCTGTAATCAATATATGCAATGACCTAGAAAGAATTGGAGATGTATATTTCCAAATTTCTAAAACCATAGAATTGAAAAATGAGGAGAACACATATTTCACTCAAAAGCAAAGAGACAATCTTAATGCAATGAGTGACTTGGTTGATGACGCCTTCAATACCATGGTAGAAAATTTGAATAATCCTAATTATGCGAATGTCACAAAAGACGTCGCGAAGCAAAAGGAAAAAGCAATTAACGCATTTAGAAACGAACTCAGAGATGAGCATCTCACCAATCTTGGTAAAGATGATTACAATGTAAAATCAGCAATGATTTACAACAACATCTTCCATGCTTTAGAAAGAGTCGGAGATCATATTATCAATGTCACTGAAGCGGTAATTGGTGAAATCTAAATGCTAGTGTAAACGATCAAATAAAAGAGATAATTATTATGTTGAAAGGCTGTTCTGAAAAGAACGGCCTTTTTTTATTCAAGGCGTGTTTTTTCTCCGTTCAAGTCGTTTAAACACTCACCACATTCATTCCAACACAATTCACTAAGTAAATTGAACGTCATAAACTTACGCATCCTAACAATTGCCTTATTCGCCGTCCAAATGGTTTTAACCGATTTTAAATTCGGGTACCTATCTGAGCCTTTTCTAAATACGCAATTCTTAGAGCGACCCCAAGTATTGTGACACAGTTTGTTGATTCAGGATCTTCCCACTCTGCTCCCAGCGGCTTTCAAAGATTATCAGATATTTTAAAATAAAAATTATTAGAAATAGGACTTTTTAAATCTTTTAAAGTACCTGTTGCTCGTAGAGATATAAATTATAATCAATCTAATGAAGCGAAATCTTCCGTTTTCCAAAAGAAAATGACTTGATTCCGTTTGTAATCAAATATGACCTTATCAGCATTTAAAGAAGATAAGCTTAAGATGCCATCATAATTAGATTCATTTTGAAAACCTTCCAAGTTTCTATAAGTAATACCTAGATTAGAAATGCTAACATTATTGACCGAAGATTGTTGTATGATAAAATCATCTTGCATTTGAGAAGTCAAATTTTGTTGTACTCGCAGTCGCTTTGACCATTTCTGATCCAAAACTGAAATATTCGCTCCAGAATCCATTAACATATTTAACTTGTGTCCAGCAATATTCATTTGTATAAATGATTTACCGTCATTAATGACAATTGGTGCTTTTGATATTATATAAACTGAAGGATCAAATACTTTCAAATCTGAACGATCGGAAATGAACACCACTTTATTATGATCATAGTCTATCATTAGATTATAGTCACTAATGATTTGTGTACCAATCAAGCCATCAATATCTCTATTCACAAGTTGCTTGATTTTATTCATATCGAATTGAACAGCATCAATACTTTTTTCCTTTATAAGACCAAGTTCAAAATTCTCTACTCTCACTTCTTTGGCAGAAACATTAAATTCTGTTGTTATCATTCTCGCAACTTTAAGCATTTCGCTGATTACAAAGTATTGAGCCTTCTCTTCAAACTGATCTCTTGTTTTCGAACCAATTTTGCCATACTGAACATCTAATAATTCATCAATATTCTTGGTTTCTATAATTTTCTGTTTCTTACTTTTTTTTGCCTTTGAAATACTCATCTTTTAGTTTTAAAGCTTTTTTAATTTCTTTTTATGAATCATGATTGCATTCTCGCCGCCATGTGAAGCCATTTTATGACAATGCCTGCCTTTAAATATCTGATTTTCAATTGATTAGACATTTATTTTTCCAAATTACATTTGTCACGATTTTTAAAAAAAATCCCGCCAAATGACATTTATTTACACCTTGTATCACGGCGCTTACGCACCGTGCTACAAATATTTCGCACCTAACGGCGCTTTGCAATTCTCCTAACTAAACGACATTAGGTTTCAACCACTTGTAGCTAACCGTGAACTCCACTCATTCATCAACTCAATCCCTTGCCTCATTCTAGCAAACAACTCCTCATCAGAGATATCACCAAGTGCTCCTATACCATCAAAATCAACATACGCCAAACGCGCTACCAACTTCTTTTCATCAAATCCAAAAGAACCTCCGTGTAGAACAGCAACCCCAGTATCATTAAGCAGTTGCTGGCAAAATTCTACGCTTGTCAACTCTTTTTCATTCTCAGAATTAAATTCTAGTAAGCTATAGAATCCACCTACGGGTCGTTGCATCTTTACTATTGAATTGTCTAAAGTTGAAAGAATGCAGTCTCTAGCACCAACTAATCTTTGCTTACATGTTTCCGTATAGGTCCTTATCTCCTTACCATTTTCGAATGCTTTTATAGCTGCAAATTGAACAGGCGCTGCCGCACATGAATAGGTTTCACTACCAGCCTCAAGAATCTTAGATTTAATTTTTTCGAGTTCTTTTGGCACAATCAGATAACCTAATCGCCACCCACCTGCTCCACACCATTTACTCAAACCGTTACACACAATTGTCCCTTCTGGATAGACCTTTGCGAAGCTGGTATGTTTGCTTTCAAAACTAAATTCTGCATAAATTTCATCAGAAATTACAACCACATTATATTCTCGACAAACGTTTGCTAACGACTCCAATTCTTCTTTAGAATAGCTAGCACCAGATGGATTGCTTGGGAAGTTAAAGACCATCGTAAACAGTCGACTTTTTTGTTCTTCTAGCACAGCCTTTAATTCTTCGGCTTGTAGTTTCCAAGCGTTCTCAGCATGGCAATCAACCCATACTGTTTGTTTGCCTAATAACTTGGCTTGAGGTTCATAACTTACCCAACTTGGCCTTGGCAATAATAAGTCTCTATTGAGCGCAAGCTGGGACAAGAACAACAATTCCTTACTTCCAGGTCCTACAATTATTTGATCCGCAGAACATTGAATATCAAATTGTTTATGATAATAACTTGCTATAGATTCGCGCAAAGCCAATAATCCTTGAGTATGTAAATAGTCTTTGACATGCGCATATCGTTTCAATTCTTCCACCATAATTTCCGGTACTGGAAACGGCGATTGACCAAACCCAAATTTATAAACAGGAAGACCTTTTTGTTGCCTCTCTTTCATCAAGTTGTTCATTGCCAGAGTAGGTGACAATCTCATGTGTTTAATTTTAATTAAATGTACTTAATTTATTGATCCACATTTGCTCAAGGAACTCTACCTTTGCAATCCTATGTTCAAATGGTTAACATCATTATTTAAAAAAGAAGAAGAGAAAGAAGATCCAATGAAGTACTTGATTGTTGGTTTAGGTAATATGGGTAGAGAGTACGACAACACTCGACATAATATTGGTTTCGATGTTGTCGATCACTTAGCAGAATGGGGAGGTGTTATCTTTAAGAATGACACCTTAGGCGACCTTGCAGAGATAAAACATAAAGGCAGAACATTGGTACTCCTTAAACCATCTACATTTATGAATAGAAGCGGAAAAGCTGTCCGTTTCTGGGGACAAAAGAAAAAGATTTTACCTGCAAATTTATTGGTTGTAGTTGATGACATGAATTTAAAATTTGGACAACTAAAATTAAAAGGCAAAGGAAGCGATGGTGGACATAATGGATTAAAGGACATCACACAGATACTTGGCACATCTGGATATTCCAGATTAAGAGTCGGTATTGGTAATGATTTTCATAAAGGACAACAAGTGGATTTTGTGCTTGGTAAATGGACGGAAAAGGAGAACGAGAGCTTACCTGGTATAATTAAAAATGCTGGTGAGGCGGTGAAGAGTTATGCGACTATAGGGATAGGGCATACGATGAATCAGTTTAATAAGTAGAATCACCCACCTGACCTCCCTCGAGGGAGGCATTTACAGGTTTAGCCCGGAGGACAGTCTCCCTCGAGGGAGATGCAAGAGGGTGACCAATGAAGAGTTATGTCTAAGCAAACGTGGGATCACCACTTGCTAATTATACCAGATTATGGTATATTCATAATAAATTGGAATATGGCTAAGAACACATCAATTATATTAGGAGAACACTTTGACAAATTCATTCAGATAGAATTAAAATCAGGAAGATATTCATCGGCTAGTGAAGTTATCAGAAGTGGTCTGAGACTTTTGGAAATTGAAAAGCATAAAATCAATGCGATCAATAAAGCGCTTACTGTAGGTGAAAATAGCGGAGAGCCTGTAGCATTTGATAACGAAAAGTTTAAAACAAGAATGAGAAAGAAATTCAAAATCAATGCTAAAGCTTAAACTTGCGCCACAAGCGGTTAAAGATCTTGAAGAGATTTATGAATATACTTTACTCAACTGGGGAATAACACAAACAGAAAAATATCAAGATGAACTTTACTCTGCTATGCAAACGGTATTGGAAAACCCTTCAATAGGCTCTTTATATTTTTTCAAGGAAGGGAACTATAGGAAAATGAATATCAATAGGCATATCATATTTTACAGACAAAATCAAGAAGAAATTATAGTCATCAGAATATTTCACGAAAGAATGGATTTAGAATCAAAATTGAGTTTTAAATAAAATGTTTAAATCCTGCATGAAGCGATACACACACCTCTTGCATCTCCTCCGGCGTGTCTGACATGATCCCGATAGCTATTAGGAGAGTTGTCACAACCTCAAGGGAGACAGCCTCGCACATTTCCTCGCACAAGTCCGATAATTTAAAGAATGGTTCATTGCATAAATCACACAAACCATACTCAAAAATAATCCCTCGAAAACACTATGTTTGCACCCTATGGTTAGAGTCAGATTCGCACCTTCTCCCACAGGCCCACTCCACATCGGAGGAGTACGCACAGCCTTGTATGATTATTTACTGGCCAAGAAACACGGCGGAGCTTTCATTCTCAGAATAGAAGACACAGATCAAAAACGGTTTGTCCCTGGCGCAGAAGAATACATCATCAATTCTCTAAAATGGATGGGAATGATGCCTGATGAAGGCCCAGGTATCGGAGGAGACTATGGTCCATACAGACAGTCAGAACGAAAAGAGTTGTATGCAAAATTTGTACAGCAACTTTTGGATACTGGACATGCCTACTACGCCTTTGATTCTTCAGAAGAGCTTGACGCAATGAGGATTAGAAAAGAGAAGGAAGGTTCGATCAGCCAAAAATATGATGCAACGGTGCGACTGGAAATGAAAAATAGTTTGTCTTTGTCTAGGGACGAAACGCAGAACTATTTAGACAAGGCAAAAAATGTAACCGTCAGACTGAAAGTAGATCCTGGACAAATCATTTCATTTAAAGATATCGTCAGAGGACATGTCGAATTTAAGTCAGAAGAACTAGATGATAAAGTTTTGATGAAGGCTGACGGTTTGCCAACCTATCACATGGCAAATATTGTTGATGATAAGCATATGGAAATCTCCCATGTCATTAGAGGAGAGGAATGGTTGTCAAGTACGGCACACCACATCTTATTGTACAGAGCGCTTGGCTGGGAAGATGCGGTCCCTCAATTTGCTCACCTTCCATTATTATTAAAACCTGTAGGGAAAGGGAAATTAGGAAAAAGAGATGGAGCCAAATTTGGATTCCCAGTTTTTCCACTTAATTGGCAAGCAGAAGAAGAAACGTATCAAGGATTTAAAGAATTTGGACTCTTGCCCGAAGCCGCAATGAATTTTCTTGCCTTTTTAGGTTGGAATCCAGGTACAGAGCAAGAGATATTTACTGAAGCGGAATTGATAGAAGCATTTTCCTTAGAACGGGTAAATAATTCTGGTGCTCGATTTGATGTCGAAAAAGGCAAATGGTACAACCAACAATACATCATCGCGAAATCGAATGAAGAACTAGCTGAAATCATCAAGCCTACCCTAGCAGATAAAGGTATTTCCGTTTCAGATGCATTTGTAGCAGACTTTTGTGGATTGATGAAAGAGCGAGTAGAACTATTACCAGACTTTTACGAAAGTGGAAAGTTCTTTTTCGAAGCACCAGAAGCATATGATGAAAAGACGGCAAAGAAAAAATTCAAAACAGAAAACGAATCTCACTTTATAGCGATCAAGGATATTATCTCTCAGATCGACAATTGGGATTCGAAAGCTATCGAAGAAAGCATCAAACAATACATCAATGACAATGAATTGAGTTTTGGTGCTATCCTTCCAATTTTGAGAATTACAGTTACAGGAACCATGAAAGGTCCAGATATTTTTAAAACAATTTATCTATTAGGTAAGGCAGAGAGTGTACAACGAATGGAAAAAGGACTTACATTTATCAAAACATTAGTGAACGATGCCTAAAAAAATGAAGAGAGAAGGTGATCCAGAGGTCCATGAAGACTTAAAAGGATTTGATATCAAAATTGACACCTTTGGTGAAATCAAAAGTAATATCAACGTTGATAAACTCAATGGCTTTCTAAATGAAAATGTTGAGGATAAAAAACTTCAAGGCGAAGAAGAATAATGTGTTTGTTCCGACCATTAAGGCTCGGCTTGTTTATAGAATCACAATTTATACTTTAAGCTTGAAATTTCTTCGTACTTTTAAGTATTAGCGGCTTCCCCATTTGGTAACATTAAATATTTGAAGCCTTGAATAAATATCTACCTACTGTTCTAATTTTGGTTGCACTCTTCACAAACCAGAATCAATTATTTGCGCAAAATTTCAAAAAAGCACTAACTAAGGATCAAGTTCAACGACAATTTGAAGTTCAGTTTCATGATCAACAACGCATCATTGAGTGGCAAAATGTTGATGATGATTTGCTATGGAATACGCTGGCAACAGAAGGGGATCTGGTCAGTATCGGATACAAACCAATAGGAGTTACCGGTTTGAAAGAGACCATGCATTTGATAGATCCATTAGAAAAACAATGGACTGCAGCCAGGAATAGAATCATCAATTTCATTGTGAGTGAAACGCAACAAAAATATGGTGATACATATACACGAGAGGTCCTAATGCCTAATGGTGAAAACATCAATGCACCAAATTTCAAGATTAGAGTATTTGATAAAGAACTCATACGGAAGGTCAGGCAAATGCCCGAAGTCAGGTATTTTGAACCCGCTACAACTCCCGATTATACACCTGTTAAAAAAAGTGATTCGGGCTGTTCTTCTAATTCCTCAACAATTAATTCAAATGACTATACATCTATAACACCTGCCTCCAGAAGATCCTGGCACCATGACGAACACAACATTCCTTGTGCATGGAGCAATAGTAATCAAGGCGCTGGTATTTGGGTGGCAGTGATGGATACTGGAATATCATCAGCACAGCAAAAATTAAACAGCGAATTTGCAGAAGGAGATTCAGGAGGAAGAGTCGTTGAAAAATACAATTCATTCCAAACGGGTGGTGTTGTAACAACCTCAGGTTGGCAGGATCAATGTGGTCATGGTACAGTAATGGCAGGCTTAGCAGTTGCTCCAAGAGGATTTGAAAACACTCCCGCAGGTATTGCATATAGAGCAAATCTTGTATCCTATCGTGTAACAGAAGACGTAATTATTAATACAGGTGATGAGCAGGACGGTGTTTCTGCAGCCCTTTATCATGCAGCAGACGATCCAAGAATCAATGTAATCAGTATGTCAATAGGACATGTATTCTCAAGTGGACAGGTAGAAGATGCAATCATATACGCACACAATAGAGGAAAATTAATCTTTGCAGCAGCTGGAACATCAACATCAATCACAAATTTTTATCCGGTTATTTTTCCTGCATGGATGACAGAGACAGTTGCAGTAACTGGGATTCATGATGGTTCTAATCGACAACGATGCAGTTCATGTCACGATGGTCCGCAAGTTGATTTTGTTGTTGAGATGCAACGTGCATCAGATGATAGTAGAACAGCAGTTTCTACCGCAGTACCTAACAATGGCAACGCTTACGTAGGAGGATCATCTGCATCAACAGCTTCGATGGCTGGGATGGCTGCTGTGGTTTGGGGCAATAACCCAAGTTGGACAAGAAATCAGGTGTTAACTAGATTAATACAAACGGCAGACAACTATCCAGCAAGATCAAATGACTTTGGATGGGGTGCTGTGGATCTTTGTGCTGCAGTATCCTCTGATCCATTTGTAGCATGTGCTACTGGGACGGCAAATGATGTTACAATGGAAGTCACAAATATTTCATTTCCATCGACATTTGATGCTGCCACTTCTAATGCAGAATGGGTCATTTCGTTCAATGGCGCACCATACTTTTTTGAAAATGTTGACGTCAATGGAGATTCAGGGCCACCAATAGACTTTATCAATATCGGTGAATGTGGAGCAGTCCCATTATTGGTTGATCTTGGAATGACTTCTTGTACTCAGAGTAGTTTGCCGATTACAATCGATATTCATGAAGATGATGGTGCTACTAACGATTGCGATTGTGATTGTGGACTTTTTGGATCAGATGATGATGAAGGATCATTCAATTCATCGATCAGTTTTGGAGCAAATAGTTTTACCATTGGGACCAGTGAAGGAAATTTTGTTTTCACATATACTCTAAGTTGTACATCCTCAACAATACCGCCAGCAGCAGGAATTTCTGTACCTCAAGATACTTGTCAAAATTCAATTATTGATGTTGCGTTTTTTGCAACAGGAGGCGTAAGTCCTTACACCGCAACCTATTCAGTTAATGGAGGTTCGCCTCAATCTGTGGCATTAAATCCCAATACAGCTAGTGTTAATCACAATACCTCGTCCACAGGTTCTACCACATATACTTTGCTCAGCATTACTGATGCAAATGGTTGCAGTCAGACTTCTTCGCAAAGTGAAACTATCACTGTACATCCAATTCCAACAATAACGGCAACTGGAGTTAATCCAACAACTTGTTCTGGATCTGATGGGAGTATCCAATTCACATTGACCAATGTACCAAATGGTACATATGATATCCTCTACAATGGTGGTACTTTTACTTCTGTTTCTGTTGTGTCAGGTACAGCTACTGTTAATGGTCTTAGTGCCGGGACATATGATGACCTACTCGTTATATCCAATACATGTGCGTCAACACAATTGCCCGATGTGACACTCATAGACCCTACACCAACTATCATAGCCTTGTCTAGTGATGCACCGAGATGTCCAGGTACAACAACTACCGTCAGTGTCAGCCCAGCTGGAATGGCGAATTACATGTTCTTCAATGATGCTAACGGAAATGGCCAGTTTGATACAGGAGAATTGGCTCAATCTGGAGCATCAAATACATTTAGCAGCAATGCATTTACTGATGGTGATGATTTAAGCGTAGTTGTTACAGACGGCAATAATTGCGAGACTGCAGGCATGATCATTATTAATGTATTGCCACTTGATTACGCATTTTCAGGGAGTGGCGGACTTACTGGCGTTGAGTTAGGAATGAAAGATTACGAAACAGATGGAGTGATTGAGTCAACACAGCAAATTGATTTTTCTGCTATCGTCGATTATGATTCTGCAATTGAAGTTCATTTGTTACCAGGATTTGAGGCGATTCAAGGTGCTGTATTTGAGGCATTTATTGATGGTTGTGACAATGGTGGCGGAGGCCAGTTATAATAACTGTTCAACTTGTATTAAGTCCAAGGTGCTTCAGCGCCTTGTTACATATAATTCAATTGGTTAAAACCACTTGGACTTAATCGTAGTAAATAATTATAATTAAATTTCATACATCTATCCAATCAATACTATGAACAGTTTCCATTTCAAGAACACAACAGATACTCCAATCGACGAAGGAGCTCCTAATTCCATTCAGTCCGCAATCATGGTAAGCGGGTTGACACAGACTGTAAATGCCATTAGACTAAAACTAAATCTGTCTCACACCTATGCCTCTGATTTGGTATTGAAATTAATTTCTCCAACAGGAGCATCAATCACATTAATGTCAAATATTGGAGGCAGCGGAGATAATTTTGTAGAGACAGAATTTTCTGACGATGCAGCAGAATCCATACAACAACAAAGTCCTCCATTTACAGGACAATTTATTCCTCAGGAATCCTTGTCTTCTTTAATTGGTGATGAACCCAATGGCAATTGGATTTTAGAAATTCAAGATCAAGCTTTTCAAGATGGAGGTACCTTGACGGAATGGCAGTTGAGTTTTGATGTGGAAGGAGATACTCAATTGCCGTTGGTGTACAACAACATGACACCAGCGATCATTTCTGCAGAATCTCCAAATACCATTATGTCAGAAATCAACATCAATGATCAGAATGGCGTACGAGTAAATGATCTGTTTGTTACAATTGACATCAGCCATAGCTATACCAATGATCTGGAAGTAAAATTGCAAGCTCCGGATGGTGACGAACTTACATTAGTTTCGTTTACTGGTGGTAGTGGCGATAATTTTGAA
>CAYNMW010000002.1:43238-69528 GCA_964398295.1 uncultured Saprospiraceae bacterium
CAGGAGGGCTTAGCCCAAGTCAACAGTCAATTTTTACAGAAGCTGCACAAAGATGGTCAGAAGCGATTATTGCAGATCTACCATCGTTTCGTATAGATGGAGAACTCATCGATGATCTTTTAATCATTGCAGAGGGAGTTGCTATTGACGGACCCAATAATGTGTTAGGTCAAGCAGGACCAACGCACATTCGTCCAGATAGCAGGATTCCCGTAAAAGGCATCATGAGTTTTGATTCAGCAGACTTAGATCAAATGGAACAAAGCGGAGAATTACTGGATGTCATCATTCACGAAATGGGGCATGTGCTTGGTATCGGTACGCTGTGGTCAGAACTGAGATTAATCGCATCATCAGGTACAGATGATCCTTTATTCATTGGACCAGCTGCAATGAGAGAGTATGGTAGATTATTAGGGACAACCAATCCAATCGCTGTACCTGTCGCAAATACAGGTGGTCCTGGTACTAGAGAAGGACATTGGCGCGAATCTACATTTAACACTGAATTGATGACTGGGTTTGATGATCCAGGTAGAAATGCAATGAGCCGAATGACCATTGCTTCTCTGCAAGACTTAGGCTATCAAGTTAATTTGAATGCTGCGGATACATATTCTTTACCACTAAGAGTATTGAGCATTGAAGATGTAAATAGCAAGACTCCGCATCAATGTAGTAGAACACAACAACCAGAATTCATTGTTGTTCCGAAGCAATATTTAGTGACTTGAGGATTGACTAAAGTTGAAAAGAATAAGTCAGAAATCTTTTACAATTCAATGGCAATTGGCTGCTTATTTGAACACGTAAACGTTTCAAATTATCCGTAATAAATACTTTTTTAGGAACATGGACATCCAGTGCCGGGTGCACATCCTGGCGAAGTTCCAAAGGCAGTCATCGTAGAGCAGCCCCCTGCAGTCATCGTCCTAACTTCTTCTGGAAACCCAGTAAGAGAACCACCTTCAATAACAGAATTTTGGAATTTAGAAATTGTAGGTTTTACCCATTGTTTGATCGAATTCATGATATTCTTTGTAAAAGAAATTCTGTGTTATGTTAAATGTAATAATTCTGATCAATATTAAGCCTTATTCAACGCTCTTTTCGGTTCCAAACTTTTAATTTGAATTACACCAAAAATTAACATGAGTAAAGCAAGATTGATTAAGCCCCATTCGCCCATTGTAGGAATAGCGGAAGGAGGTGGTGGTGGAATAGTCAATTGAAAATCAAGGCAGTATTCAGTAGGCGTTGTGGGTGAAGTTTCTTGTGTCCAAAATGAATAATCTCCAGGACCCAATGGTGCCATAAATCCAATGCCTCCTGTAGCAGCAGCATTTGTATTAATTATACCAAATTGTCCTCCTGAAACTTCTCCCAAGTGCGTGAATCCTAGCAATCCAGCAGGTGCTGTACTAGTATCAAAAACATTACCAGCTTGCATTCCCAAAAATCCAACATTTCCAGAATTGATACTGACTAATACAATTTCATCTAGAGTTGCTCCCGGCGGAACAGTGATCGTAAAAAAATCGACATCTCCGTTAACAGGATCATTCGCATTTACTGAGCTCGCACAAACGATATTCGAACCATCAACGACTTGTATTACAGTTGGAGCCTGTGGGTCATTAGATAAGTCTCCGTCTGTAGCTTCGTCATGATTTGCAAAAGCAAACTGTAAAGAAACCATGCATAATGCAATGAATAATAGTCTGATGTTTTTCATAGAGTCAATTTATACCACATAGTAAGCAAGATAAATGCCAAATAGTTTTCAAAATTAGTCTTCTTCATTTATTTATAAAAATGCATATAGACAAATGTCTTTGGTCAGACTAAAATATAGTCATGATGTTCAATGAATGAAAATGTCTTTCCGAAGTTTGACGACCATAATACAGGAAATCATTCATCTTGATTTCAAAGTGTATTTTTGACTATGTCAAACCAACCACAACGTGTCTTAGTTACAGATAAAGTGCATGCACACCTTATCGAATCTTTTCGGAAGAGAAATTGGCAGGTTGAGTATCAACCTGAAATCAATTACGAAGATGTAAAAGCAATCATCTCACAGTATACTGGTGTCATCATCAACAGTAAAATCAAAGCAACGAAAGAATTTCTTGATATAGGGACACAGCTCAACTTTGTCGGTAGGCTGGGTTCTGGATTGGAAATTATTGATGTAAAATATGCAGCTGAGAATGGCATTAAGGTATACAACTCACCAGAAGGCAATTGTAATGCAGTTGCTGAGCATGCACTGGGGATGATCCTTTCTTTGTTCAATAATCTCCACCAAGCAAATAAGCAAGTCAAAGAGTTTACATGGCACAGAGAGCAAAATCGTGGAATTGAATTAAGCGGAAAAACTGTTGGTATCGTTGGGTTTGGGCATACTGGATCTGCCTTTGCCAGAGTGCTTGCAGGCTTAGGCGTTAATGTACTTGCTTATGACAAATACAAAACAAATTATACAGCAGGATTCGATCATGCAACAGAAGCATCACCCGAGCAAATACAAAAAGAAGCTGACATCATTAGCTTTCATCTGCCATTAACGGAGGAAACAACATTTTTGGTCGATCAGGATTATTTACTGAATTGCAAGGACAAGGTGTATATCATCAATACATCAAGAGGCCAAGTACTCAAATTAGAAGATCTATTATTTGCCTTGTCTATCAAGAAAGTCGCAGGTGCTTGTCTTGATGTATTTGAGAATGAAAAATTTGACACCCTTCAGTTGGATCAAAAAGTTGTGATGACAAAACTGCTGCAACTAGACAATGTCATTGTATCGCCACATATAGCAGGTTGGACGCAAGAGTCTTTGTTTAAAATTGCTGATACTTTGGTAAGAAAAATTACAATAGACTTTGAGTAAAGAGTGAAGACAAAAATAGTATTCGGAAGAGCGACGGAAATGTGTGAGAGTATCTCCTTTGAGGGAGATGCAAGAGGGTGATTCCCTAAGGTATAATGATACCAAACCAAAAACAACCAAAATTGAAAAGACCAAGACATTAATTTTAACCACACAGGATTAAATTTATCGTACTCTTTTAAATGCTATGAAAAAAATCAACCTTTCACTATTTATCGTTTGTTCGATGTCCATGACAATGTTTGCACATGGGAGTCACGGCTCCGGAATAACTGCAGGGATCACTCATCCTATTTTTGGTCTGGACCATTTATTGGCAATTATGGCATTAGGTCTATTGATTGCCAAGATGGGAGCGAAGTCCAGTTGGTTAATTCCGTTGACATTTTGTGCATCAATGGGGATAAGTGGTTGGTTAGGAATAGGCACAGATGGATTTCCCTATATGGAGAGTGGAATTGCTTTATCAGTTGTGCTACTAGGTCTTGCTCTTGCTTTACAGGTGACCTTGCCAGTTGGTATTGGCTTAGTTGCATCAGTTGTCATTGCGTTTTTTCATGGCTATGCACATGGGGTAGAGATACCAGAATCGACTAGTCCTTTACTTTACATTACAGGATTTCTTATCGGTGTGTTGCTTATTTTTTTACTCAGTATTACCTTAGGTAGGTATATCGTAAAAGCAAATTCAAAAATTCCAATTCTGCGGGTCGCAGGAGCAATCATTGCTGGATTAGGCTTGATGGTTTTAATTGGTTGAAAATCAAATCTTCTAATTGAATTTAATTTGTCGAATTAATAAACCACTTCAAGTAAGGTTCTACCCATCCACTAAGAAAGTATGGTAGATTCAATAATTTATACGACTTACTATTTCTCGTTTTCATGTCATCTATACGTAATGTTCCTCCGTAAATTCTGACTGCAAATATATGGTCACACCTGTCCATGAATTCATGCAATGAGCGTAAAGTCCCTGTTGCTCCAGATTTAACTTCGATTGGTATGAGCATATTCTGGTAAGTATATACAATGTCTACCTCCGCAGTAGATCCACGAGATTCTCTTACCCAGAAAGCTCTCTTTTTGCCAGGAAGGCTGTGCTGTGCCTTGATTTCTTGATTGACAATTTGCTGAATTAATTTTCCTCTTGAACTACTGTGTAGATCTTCAATAGATAATAATTCCTGATGCAAATTCAATTGATAATTGACTAGGCCGACATCTAAAAAATGAAGTCTAGGGCGTTTCTTTAAATCAGATACAATGGGTGGCGCAGTTTGAGTCGTTGGATAAATTAATTCTAAAATGCGTGCATTCATCAAAGCGGTCATCGCTTCTTTTATTTCTCTGGTTTTAAAGCTTGAATTTCCAAAATGATTAAGGTTAATTCGATTATCGATTTCGTATGGTGCTGTATCCATGATGTGTCTGATAATCTTTTTTTGCTGATCATTTGAAGCATACTTTTCTACATCTTGTTTATATGATTCTATGATTCCGGCATACAGATGAGTCACTGATGTGATATCTCCGTTATTAGAAATGAAAGGTGATACTATTCCTGGCATTCCGCCAACCAATGCAAATTGATGAAACAACTTATAGAACATTGGAGTCATTGCGTTATCTATTGGAATACTATTCAATGATTCTATACCTATCTGATGAGCTATACCCCGCAGGTATTCTCTAAAATTAAGTGGATGCAATTCGAGAAATTGAACTCTTCCTACTGGGATACGAGATATTTTTCCAAAGGCAAATTCAAGTAAAGAACCAGATACAATGATGTCTAAATGAGCGTAATCTTCTTTAAAATAACGTAGCGACTCTAACACCTCTGGTCTTTCCTGTACTTCATCAATAAATACTAAGGTCTTCTTTTCTTGTGCACGATCTTTACGCCTCGATACAAACAACAAATTAACCGTTCTTTCTAAGTCGCTTATGTTATCAAATAGTCCTGCGTCATCCTTCTTTTCTAAATTGAAGTATAAATAGTGATCATAGCTTTTGCCAAACTCTTCTATCACTGTAGTCTTTCCTACTTGTCGTGCACCTCTTAGAATTAAAGGAAGATTGTCAGTATCATTTTTCCAATCAAGTAAAATAGTGTGTAAGTCTCTGTTTATCAAGCGATTAATTTATTTCATGTTCGTTTGCATAGGTAAATAAGGGCAATTATTGTTCGTTTGCATAGGCAAATATAACAATATTTGTTTGTTTGCATAGGTAAATGATGTTCCATTTTGTTCGTTTGCATAGGTAATTCCTACCTCAAGATTAGGAAACAATCAAATTCCACCTAAAGATTCTGTATCGCTCGCAGAATACTTTCCGTATACTCCACTAAAGACATCTTTTTGGCAGCATAATCACAATTTGCCTGTACAGCAATCGAAGTTTTGGAATTGGGGTAATAAACCATAATGGAATTGTAACCTGGCATGAAACCACTGTGCCCATAGGCTTCACCATCACTGGTCTGGTAGACAAAACTGCCCATGCCATAGGAGTGAACGCCAAAACACTCTTTGCCCGTTGGTTCTATTGTTGTCATCAATCTTGTAAGCTCCTCATTGATCATCGTTCCTGTATAATATTCATGGCACCATTTCACAAGATCCTCAGTTGTGCTCGCCAATCCTCCTCCAGTCCATTCTAGTTGTGGGTTAAAAGCATATCCGGCTGAAGAAATTACTTTTTTTGGAATTTGAAAAGATTCTGGTAAATCAGAATAGCCGTTTGCTAGCTTGTCAATCAAACGCTTGTCAGACGGGACTGTATTATGGAGACCATTAGGTAGTAATACTTCATGTTGTAAAATGCGGTAATAAGCTTCTCCATATAATTCTTCCACAAGCATTCCCAGAAACAAATAATTTGTATCAGAGTAAGCCCAGGATTCTCCAGCAACATGGACAGGATCCAAATCAAAAATATAACTCATTCTATCTTCGTATGTCCAAACCTTATTTGGTTGGTTAGCAGCTTGTGTCCAAACATCCTGGCTCATGACCCATCTTGGCAATCCAGATGTGTGCGACAGCAAATGTCGAATGCTAATGTCTTCAATGTTTGGTATTCTGGAGAGCCAATCAAAGGGAGACAAATGATCAATCAAACGATCATCTAAAGAAATCAGGCCTTTGTCAATTAATTTAAACACCAACGGCACCAGGTAAGTCTTGCCAATACTTCCTGATAGAAGACGATCTGAAACAGTTAACCTTTTTTTCTCTTGCACATCGGTATATCCTGCACTGTAATTATATACCTGATTATCTTTTATGAAGGATACATTTAATCCCGGTATGCTGTTTTTAAATACTAAGTCATCTACCGTTTTCTGAACATCGGCATAACGAGTATTTGGTGATTGCTGTGCAACACAAGAAGAAATAAAACAGGAAAGAATAAGCAAAAAATATTTCATGTATACATTATCTTTTTTACGTCCAGTTTTCAATTTCCATCTTCAACTCTCCCAACACTTGTTGAATAGTTTCATACTCAAATCCTTTTCGTTGAAGATGTTGGATTATTTTATTGCGTTCACCATATGAATGTATATCCGAAAATAATCGATGCCGCTTGATCAATTTTTCAATCGTCTGTAAGTAGTCTTCTTCCACAATCTCATTCATCCCTTTCTGAATACAATACGAAGAGACATGACGTTTTTTTAATTCATTCTTAATTTTAATTCGACCCCATTTTTTCATTTTAAATTTCCCCCGAGCGAAAGATTTGGCAAAGCGTTCTTCATTTAAAAAATCTTCAGAAATTAGTGCACTCATTATTTCTTCTAAGTCATCGCCATATACTTTTAGTGTCAATAATTTTGATCTAACCTCATTATGACAGCGATCCTGATAAGCGCAATATTTTCTAAGCTTTTCTAATGCAATGTCATTCATTAAACGAGCTGTTTATTAATCCTAGAAATATACTCCTGAATATTCTCCGTAATTTCAGTTTTAGGATTGTGTTGTATTGAATATAATCCAGCTTGAATTGCACCCTCCACATTAAATGGTAAATCATCAATAAAAAGAGTTTCTTTTTTCTCTAAATTATTTTCATTACATATTAAATCAAAAATTTCTTTATCTGGCTTACGCATATTTATCAAATGGGAAAAATAGGTTTTGTGAAAAAAAAAGTCAATCTCTACAGAACCCAATAATTCTTTAGCCATCACCAACATATTCCTATAGTGAATTCCATTTGTATTGCTCAACAAATAAATGCCATAATCCTCTTTGAGTTTTGCTAACATGTCAAAGCGTTCTTGTTTGATGGAAATCATCATTGCATTCCAAGCGGATATTAATTCTGTTGAAGTTGGATTGTTACCAGAATTGCTTTTCAAACTATCCAAAAACTGCTCATCAGAAACACCATTTTTCTCATAGGATTTGAACAACTCCAAAAACCAATTACGGTATTCTTCCTCCTTAAAATCTACCTGCAATACTTCAGTAAGTTGTTTGATGGTCCGGCTGAAGTCAAGATCCATCAGTACACCTCCATAATCAAAGATGATATTTCTGATCATAAAGTAAAATAACAACAAATATTTGATTTCGATCACCCTCTAAATTCCCTTAAGACGAAGGCTCCGATAGTTGAATCTGACTCATTGGAGGGAGACATGAACGTTTAAGCTATTGAATACAACTTGTAACTATATATAAAGAGTGGTTTAGTCCAAGGCATTCTGATAGTTATCGGAATGCCTTGAATGTGCTTGGATTCGATAAATCATTCGGGATAAATCACGTGGAATTATGATGATCTTTAATTTTCACAAAACTCAATAAACGCATCAAACGTTGCGTCTGCTCCAACCTCAAAATTGTTTTCTAGCAATACTTTCTCACCAGCATAGTAAGAAACTTGAGCACCAGCATTGACTATTCCATTTGATGTGATACCAAAATACGCAGATTGATCAGTGGTTAAATTATTTGTAGTAGATACATAATTTTCGCAATCGCCGCAGTTGATGCAATGATCCCCTTCTCTAATAGCCATACAAGTATTGATAGCAGGATTTGCTATTTCATCAATTAACCCTGATGGCCATTTCACAACGAGCTTGTCCACATTATTGTTCGTTCCTATTCCAAAGTGTTGTGTAAATGAATTCATAATTCCATAACCTTCTCCAGACCTGACTTCTCTTATTTGTTGGCCCCAGTTTCCGTGTAATTCTACTCTTGCACCGATACCATTTATATTGCTCCTTGTGCCCTCAAGATTGACAGAAAAGAAATTATTGCTATTGCCATTATTCATCCACAACCGATCCTGAATTGAACTTGGCGAATTAAATGCATTTGCATAAGAAGTGTATATATCTAAAAAACCATCATGATTTAAATCACCTATAGCAAGGGACAGTATGTCATTGTTATTGAATGGATTTACAGCATTTGTAAATGTGCCATCACCATTATTGTAAAACATATAATGTGGCTGTCCAGTAAGTATTAAATCGACAAACCCATCGTTGTTGAAATCTCTAAAGAGTGCCTGTATGCCAAAATAGTTAGCCGCACTTATAAATGGTAATAAGCCACTTCCGGATGTAATTTCAGTAAATGTACCATCACCATTGTTTCGCATGAGGTTGGAATTTTCATTGTGATTAATGACAATAGCATCCATATCTCCATCATTATCTATATCCGCAAAATCAGTTAACCATGATATAGCGGTTATTCTCATTCCAGCTTGCTGTGAGACTTCAGTAAAGTTATTTTGTCCATCATTTTGCCAAAGCATATTAATTCTCCTTGGATCCTGAGGATTGGTAACACCAAGTCTGCATTTGGAAATATAAAGATCGATATCACCATCATTATCATAATCTGTCCAAATGCTGGCATAGTTGCCTGAATTGTCGCTTACTGGGACAGTCTCTGTTGAAATAAGGTTTGGATCAAAACTAAAATTACCTTGTTGATCATTCAAAAACCCTCTTGATTCTGCATCATCATGGCAGGCAAAAACGTCAGACCAACCATCATTATCTATATCGACGAAATTCACCCCCTGTAGGAAAATACTAGAGTTTGATAATATGACTTCTGAACATGAAATTTTACCAGCAGTCAGACAAGAAATCAGGCGTAAATTATCATATGCTCCACCGGACAATACATCATTGATACCATCATGATTGACATCAGCAATGCATACTCCCCATTGATTGGAATTGCTGACATCGCCATAATCCAGTTCAGTGAAAGCAGCATTTGTTGAATTTTGAAAGTGAATATTGAGTGATTTCGCCTGATTAAATCTGACAATATCATCTTTGAGATCACCATTCATATCTGCAACACCAACAGCAACACCACTAAAGTTTGGTCCTGAAAGCAAAGAGGTCATGTCAGTAAACCCCACTGGGTTGGACTGTGCATTTAAATTGCTCATTAGGAGAACCAAAAGTAAAATTTGAAATGCCTTCATACTGTGGAAGTTGGATAATCCCATCAATTTAGAAGTAAAATGGGGCAACAGCAAAACTTTTATTTTTAATTCTTTGGTTTATAGGTATAAACTCCATTGCATCCGAAAACAGTCAAGGCATTAGTCCTATCATTTCGAGGACAAGCACCAAAATTATTATCGCATAACTCAAGAACTTCAAACGCGAGCATCATCGTGTTTGTATCATATGTATTGTATGCATTTTTTCACACTCCTTCTTTCAAATACTTCTTAGGTAGTCGTGTTCTTGTAAAAGAGATATAAAGAAATGTGTTAATATCATATTAAATAAATTTATAATTTATAACTTCGTTGATTGCCAGTAGTATGTCCAAGAAAAAGCAAAAAACAGCAAAAAGCCCTTTAGCTGCATCATCTAAACGATGGTATCATCTTGCCTTGCTTATTTTTGTTTTTGTCTTATACGGCAATACCTTAACACATGACTATGTTCAGGATGACGCTATCGTGATTACGGACAACATGTTTACACAAAAAGGAATTACTGGCATTCCTGGCTTACTCACGAAGGATACTTTTTTTGGATTCTTTAAAGAAGAAGGAAAAGCGAAATTGGTATCTGGAGGAAGGTATCGACCACTGAGTCCCATTATGTTTGCTGTTGGTTGGCAGATTTTTGGTAAGAATCCTTTTGTGGGTCATCTATGGAATGTCATTCTTTATGGTATCATAGGAATCCTTTTGTTTCATGTACTTAGAGAATTTAAACTTGATCCCAAAAAAGGAATTCCTGTTTTTTCTCTAGCTGTAGCGGTTTTATTTTTGGCACATCCTGTTCATACAGAAGTTGTTGCCAACATCAAGGGTCGAGACGAGATCTTGGCTCTTCTGGGTGCGATTGTAAGTTTGTATGCTGTTTTTCAAAGCCGAAAAAAAAGCAAGCATACACTCAAGTGGTTAACGATATCTGGTCTTGCGATGTTTCTGGGTTGTATGTCCAAAGAGAATACAATCACCTTTCTGGCAATCATTCCTTTGAGTCTTTGGTTTTTTAGGAAAGTGACAATTACCGAAGCGTTGAAAGCTAGTATTCCGGCATTTATAGGCGCAATTGGATTTTTAATTATCCGTACAATTGTATTGGGTGCAGATTTCGGAGGTTCACCTAATGAATTGATGAATAATCCGTTTTTGAAAATTGTGAATGGTCAGTATATCCCATTTGATACCGGAGAATTTATCGCAACTGTTGTGTTTACCTTAGGTAAATACATTCAACTGTTATTTATTCCACATCCATTGACCCATGATTATTATCCACGACATATAGAGATGATGTCTTTCAAAGACTTGTCTGTGTGGTTGGCGATTATTATGAATCTTGTACTTGTTCTAATCGCATTATTAGGCATAAGAAAAAAGAGTGTGATGACGTACGGCATACTCTTTTATTTCATCACACTTTCTATTGTTTCCAATATTGTTTTCCCGATAGGTACCAATATGTCTGAACGATTTTTGTTTATGCCTTCAATTGGCTTTGCGATTGTAATCGGTTATTTATTATTCCAGAAATTAGAAAACAGAAACATTGCATATGGAATAGCAGGCATTGTCGTTTTGTTGTTTTCGGTCAAAACCATTTCCAGAAATCTTGCTTGGAAAGACGATTTTACATTATTTAATACGGATAAATACATTTCCAAAAATAGTGCGAAAATAAACAACGCTTCTGCTGGTTCTTTGACAACTGCTGCATTTGAAGAACAACATGTAGAAACTAAAAATGAAATGTTGCAAGAAGCAATTGTCAGATCAGATAAGGCAATTCAAATTCATCCGAATTACAAAAATGCTTACCTTATTAAAGGAAATGCGTTGCATTATCTTGACCGGTTTAAAGAAGCCGAAGTTGCTTACGATAGAGCACTGACAATTGATCCTGGTTATGAAGAAGCGATTAAGAATGGAGCCATTAATTATCGTTCTTTGGGACGACAATATGGAGAGAAGGAAAACAACATCACAAAGTCTATTGAGTATTTGAAAAGAGCTGAAACTGTGCTGACAGATGACTATGAAGTACTGCGATTATTAGGGACAGCCCATGGATTTGTCAGCAAGCATACGGAGAGTATTAATTATTTCACAAAAGCATTGGCATTGAAACCCAACCTGGCAGGTGCATATGTTAACCTTGGTAAAGCATATAGCAATTCAGGTGATGCCGAAAACGGCAATTATTACATTACGAAAGCGTTAGAATTAGATCCAAATGCATTACAATAAAATAGTAAGTACATTCCTCTTTTGTCTATTCACCCTTAGTGCAATGGCACAGGTATCTAAGGAATCTTGGATAGATTCGAAAATGTCTGAGATGACACTCGATGAAAAGATAGGCCAAATTTTTTCAATTCGCGCACATTCTAATTTAGGTGCCGATCATGTAAGATCAGTAAAAGAACAAATAAAAAAATATCATGTCGGAGGCCTTTGTTTCTTTCAAGGATCTCCTGATAAGCAGGCAACATTAACCAATGACTACCAACGCTTATCGACCATCCCACTGATGATCAGTATTGATGGTGAGTGGGGTTTGGGAATGCGCTTCCCTGCAAATACCGTTAGTTTTCCTAGACAATTGATGCTGGGTGCTATTCAGGATGACAATCTCATTTATGACATGGGCAAAGAAGTGGCGGCCCAAATGAAACGTGTTGGTATCCATATGAATTTTGCTCCTGTAGTTGATGTCAACAATAACCCGGATAATCCTGTTATCAATAATCGCTCCTTTGGAGAAAACGGACTCAAGGTTTCGGCAAAATCATATGCCTATATGAAGGGTATGCAAGATGGTGGATTGTTGACTTGCGCAAAACACTTTCCGGGACATGGAGACACAGATGTAGATTCTCACCACGACCTCCCAGTAATTGCACATCCAAGATCGAGATTGGATAGCATAGAGTTGATGCCATTCCAACACTTAATTAATCAAGGAGTGGATGGCGTAATGGTTGCACATCTCAGTATACCTGCATTAGACGATACAAGTAACAGACCGACAACCTTATCGCAAAAAGTCATTACAGATTTACTTCGAAATGAAATGGGCTTTGATGGATTGGTATTTACTGATGCTATGGAGATGAAGGGATTGACCAAGTTTTTTCGAAACGGTCGTGCAGAAGTAGAAGCGATCAAAGCAGGAAATGATGTTGTCCTTTTGCCAGCAAACATAGATGAAGCGTTTTCTGAGGTAAAAAAAGCAGTAGAGTCAGGAGAAATAAGTTTGGAAAGAATAGAGCAAAGCTGCAGAAGAGTCCTTGGAAGTAAATTTGATATTGGTTTGTTACACACACCGATCATTGGTGACGTCAATAATTTATTAAAAGACATCAATTCTGCAGAAGCAGAGTTATTGCGTTCTAAGCTGGTTCAAAAATCAATGACTCTTGTCAAGAATGATGAATCTTTAATACCGATTACAAACGTTAAGCGAAGTACTGCTCTTTCGATCGGTATCGGCACGTCAAAAAGAAATGCATTTCAAAAAGCTATCGGTAATTATCTACAGACGGATCATATTCAATTGTCTTATGATGCGGTAGTCGGCCAACAATCTTCTATCCTTTCCAAAAGTAAATCATATGACCATGTGTTTGTATCACTTGAAGATATGAGTAAATACTCCAGCAAGAATTTTGGCTTGAATGACGCTACTATCAAGTTCGTTAATCAACTGGCTAGTGCCGAAGTACCTGTCGTGCTTGCTGTTTTCGGAAGTCCATATTCACTGAAGTATTTTGATGCTATACCAAATGTGTTACTGGCATATGAAGACGATGATCAGACACAAAAAATAGCTGCTCAAGCCTTATTTGGTGCGTTTGAAGTGAATGGTGCTTTACCTGTTACAGTTAGTCCAACATTAGCTGAAGGACATGGGCTGTATAGTCCTGCCTTGTCAATACTTGGATACGCGACTCCTGAAGAAGTAGGCTTGTCGTCTGATTCGCTAATGGCGATCGATACGATTGTTGATGAGTTGTTGCGAAGACGTGCTGCTCCAGGTTGCCAAATTCTGATCGCAAAAGATGGTAAAATTGTGTTGCAAAAAGCATATGGCCATCACACCTATAATCGTAAAATAAAAGTGAAGACAGATGATATATATGATCTTGCATCAGTAACCAAGATCATGGCCTCAACCTTGTCCTTAATGCGATTGACTGATGAAAATAAATTCAATATTTACAAACCGTTAAAACAATTCATTCCTGAAGCAGATACCAGCAATAAGGCGAATATGATTGTGGAGGACATCCTTGCACATCATGCAGGATTGGCTGGTTGGATTCCGTTTTATAAACAGACCCTAGAACCAAATAAGAAAAAAGCCACAGCTGGAAAGGCGTATTATAAGAGATCTGCAGTCGATTCTTTCGATATTCGTGTAACCGAAAATTTATTTTTGCGATCTGATTATAGAGATAGTATTTGGTCCAGAATTTTAGGCACACAATTGAGAGAGAAGCGTAACTATAGATATAGTGACTTAGGTTTTTACATGATGCATGAAGCCATTCATAATATTTCTGGGAAAACAATTGATCAGTTTACACAGGATGTGTTTTATGGTCCATTACAATTAACAGACACTGGTTATAATCCACTGGATCGACACGACACAAAACGCATTCCACCAACAGAAAAAGATACTTATTTCAGAGGTCAGGTCATCGATGGATATGTCCACGATATGGGAGCCGCAATGTTAGGCGGTGTTAGCGGTCACGCTGGCTTGTTTTCAAATACAGATGATCTCGCCGTGTTGGCGCAGATGTTATTGAATGGTGGTAGTTATGGAGGAGTACAATACATATCTCCAAAAACAATCAATCAATTTACTCAACGATACTACCGATCTACTCGGCGAGGAATAGGTTTTGATATGAAAGAACTGGATGAAGATCGCAAAATGAATATGTCAGAAAAGGCACCAGATTCTACCTTTGGTCATTTGGGTTTTACGGGTACATGTGTTTGGATGGATCCAGACAATGACATTATTTTCATCTTTTTATCGAACCGTACCTTTCCAAGTATGAACAACAATACGTTTGGTAAATATGACTTTCGGCCAAGGATACAAACAGTGATTTATGATGCATTGATTGAGGAGGGTGAGGCTACAGGTGTGAATCCTTGATAAGAAATGAAGAAAGAAATTTACAAGGAAAAAATTGAATTAAAAGAAGTTCACGATGACGATGTAAACTTTACTGCAATTAATTGTCCTTCTTGCCAAACCAAAGTTCCTGCAGATAATTTAGAGCTAAATAAAGGTGTAGCAAAGTGCAGTGGCTGTCATGTTGTTTTTCCAATCAATCGAACAATTCAGACCCTAGTCAATAATGCAAATGGGCCAGATCAGAAAGTGTTGAGACCCGATGGCATTGAAATTTTTGAATATAGAAATGAACTTGAAATTGTAGTAGACCAACCACTAAGAATTTTTGATATCCTGTTGATGGCATTTCTACCTTTTATTACTTTTGTTTTAACCATGATTTCGCTGGAAGCTGGAATCTCATCGTTGTGGCCAATAGGTATGGGAACAATTACAACGCTATATTTTTTGGACATCATGAATAGAAAAAGAAAAAAAGTATATCTCACTGCAAATAGTGAAGCTTTAACTATTCAATGGCGACCAAAACGAATGAGTAAGGATAAGTCATTTGCCAGAGAAAATATTGAGCAGTTATATAGGAAGGAAGATGGCTTGTATGTAATCATCAATAACTTTGGCGAACGAAAACACATCAAACTATTTTCTACTTTATTAAACAGTGCCAAAGCCAACTATATAGAACGAACAATAGAAAATTATTTGGGCATAGAAGACCAGAAATCGGAGTAGCTAAACTGCTGAATGATTTAAATTTCTGGAATCTGCGACCTCTCTGAGGTCAAAAAGAAACAGACAAGCATGTTCTAACATAATTTGACCTCTCTGAGGTCACAGTTCTTTTCTAAAATGGATAAGTATTAGAAGTTGCAAGACTTCATGTGCGAACATTCTAATTTCGGAGATATAACAAGCAAATTCGATAGGATAAACAGAATCAATTATTCAGGGACAGGTACTTTTAATTCGTACCCATATGCACGAACAGTACCATTTACATATTGCCTTATATTTTCTTTTCTTCCTAAAAAATATCCATCTCGTACTTCAAAAGGAATGTCTCCAGACTCAGCCATAGAAGTTGCTGAAGATTCATTGATTTCTTCTCCGATTCTTCTTAAGACTGCTAGACCTAGTTTAGCGGACGAATTAGGTAAACGAGTATAGGAAATTGGGTCCCCTGGAATAACTAAACCTAACAATGTGAAACCAATTTCCCACTGATTGTTCAATTGTACCACAAAATGCATAGATTCAAAATTATCATTCTTTGAAAAAGTGGTATAATAGTTAGAGAAGACTTTTACACTTTCCGTTTCATGTGTAAAGATTCCAAAAGGTGTTGTTATTTCAAATTCATACTCATAAGGAATACAATCGACGAAATCAATATTGATCAGCTCCTCAGGTGAAAGTTTTATGAATTCAGTTCTGGTGAAATCATCATAGTTTATCATCAAAATTTCAAGTTCTTGAACATCGTCGCAGGTGTAAAATGTTTCTGAGTCCCCCACCTCAATTATTGCCCCATTGAGGATGATTTGTCCTTCTTCTACACATTCAGGATATTGTGGCTTGTTGTATGGAATTGCAAAGATGTCATCAATGAAAATTTCTTCTGCTGTTAATTCTCCTAGATCTACATCCGTTGAATATGTGGATAAAAAAGTGCCTTCTTGTATGCTAGCTTCACAACCAAGTTCATTGAATATTCTAACCTCTACATTTTTCACATTTCGAGGAAGTACTACCTGAAAAGAATCTATAGCACTAACACCAAACGAAGAGAAGCGATTCCTAGAACAATTTTCATAGTTAATTCTAAGGCTGAATCGTTTATCAAATGCAACTGAACCTTTAATTTCAATTTCATCTCCTTCTACAATCATAAACTCATCAATGTCATCATTATTTTCTAAAAGTTTAATTATCTTTTCTTGCTGACTATCTGGAGTGATAAATTCCATATGTTGCCAATAACCCTCTTTCAGGACTTCTAGAATTAAATTATCTCCAGTATCCTCTTCAATTATAAACTGTACGTTGAAACTTCCATTCGTGTCTGATGTAGTTTGCTCAATTAGCACAGAGTTTTTATATACGTTTACTTGTGCATCTTCAATAACGTTATCAATCATTGTAAATAATCCTCCGCCAACTGAATTTAAATGACTTGTAAGAATTTGACCAGATATTGTAATTTCAATATCAGATACTATGTCTATAGATGGTTCTTCAAGGTCCTTTCCACATCCCCAATTAATAATTACATAAAGAAAGAGGATAAATAGTTTTGCGTTCTTCATAGTATGTCCTTTGCTACAAAAAAAAATTTCAAAAAGTACACTTAAAATTAAGACTTTAAAAAGACAATAGTGTTAGAGTTGTATTCATTTTTTAAATCCCTCTTTTCAACACTATTGGTATTTGATAAAAGTCAATGGGCACAACAGATTAAGATTTCTTGTTCTTTAAGTTTGCAAATTCAGCATTTATATTGGAATATAAACTGAGGCAAAGGTCTCCGTTCCTCTTTCCGGATTCAAATCTCAATCGTCTTCCACTTCCCCTTTCTAAAAATATAAATAGCCATCATAGCGAGTATACTGGAGCTAATCGCAATAGCTGCAAACACACCATTGGTCCCGAAGTCTAATGTGATGGACAGAAGATATGCAAGAGGTATTTGAATGATCCAGAAAGCAATGAAATTTAAAAGTGTAGGCGTATAGGTATCACCAGCTCCATTAAACGATTGTCCCAATACCATTTCGTATGCATAGAACACATAGCCGCAAGCAATGATGATCAGGGCATAGCTACCAATTTGAATAACCTCGGGATCCTTGCTAAATACTGAAACGATTGGTTTTGCGAAAATGAAAAAGACAAGAGAGACAAGTGCCAATAATAAACAGTTGTATTTGGCTGCTAGCCATGCAGATTGTTCGGCGCGTTCTGGTTGGTTGGCACCGAGATTTTGACCAACTAACGTGGCTGATGCCATCGCAATTCCCCAGGATGGTAAAATGGTAAACATGATTACCCGAATGCTTATTGTATAACCAGCTAACGCTGCACTCCCAAAATGGGAAATGATCCGAATCATGAGAATCCAGCTACCTGTTGTCAATAGATGTTGCCCTGCACCGCCAATGGCAACATTGATCTGTTTTTTGATGATCCCCCAATGTAGTTGAAGGTGCTTTTTGGTAATGTGCAATAATGCCTTGCCATTTGTCAATCGATAGATTTGATAGCATACTCCTGCACCACGACCGATGGATGTTGCAATTGCTGCTCCCGTCAGACCCATTTCTGGGAATGGACCGATACCAAAAATAAAGAGTGGATCAAGAATGATATTCAGACCATTGGCAAACCACAAAGTTTTCATAGCAATTGCTGCGTCTCCTGCTCCTCTGAAAACGGCATTGATCACGGTGAGTAATGTGAGCACAATATTTGTCGCCAGCAAAATCTTACAATACCACAAGCCTTCAGAAATAAGAGATTCAGATGCTCCCATAAGTCGAAGGAAGTCTTCTGCAAACGTGAATCCGATAATTCCCAATAAGATGGAAACTACAATCCCAATAAAAATGGCTTGTGTTGCTGCTACATTTGCGCTTTCTGTATTGTTTTCTCCAATTCTTCTGGATACCATCGCTGTTGCTGCAGCCGCTATTCCCATAGCAATGGACATCACGATAAACATGAAAGATTCTACAATACCAATCGTAGCCAATGCCTCTCCACTACCAAGTCGTGAAATATAAAGCATGTCGATAATGGAGAATAGACCTTCCATCATCATTTCCAGAACGATCGGAACACTTAGAATAAACATAGCCTTCCGGATGCTACCAGTTGTATAGGAAGTCTCCTCCCCGCTTAATGCAATCCGTATATATTCAATTAATTTACGCACAATAAAGAACCGAAATTACATCAATGTGGTGAATCTTAGTCAAAGTCTTGCATTTAGGTGAATTGACACAGGATAGATATAGAGAGATAAGTTTGTCTAGTCTATTAATTTTTTTTCTTATTCATTAGACTTTTGCTTTGTTTTCCTTTTCTTTGCACAAATTTTAAGCTTCTAATGGCACATCACGAAGAGGATATGAATTACGGAAAGAAGGGCGCATGCTTTTTGCGTTTCTTACTTTTCTTTGCTCTTTTTATCATCCTTTTGATTTGGATTTATCAAAAGAACCAGCAAGGACTGTAAACAAAAAGAGCAGATAACCGAAGTTACCTGCTCAAATGCAGTTAAAGAGTGAATTTGATCTTCTCAGGGGTTCAATACTTCGAACAATTCGTCAACATAATAATCTCTGTTTAAAGAATTGTATAAGGTTCTACAATTACCTGTACCACTTCTCATGATACTGGCACAAAATCCATTGTCAGTTAAGGCTTCAGAATGATCTCTATCCAGGACACAATGTCCCAATTCATGAAACACGATCATTTCTCTACTAAGGCTTCCTGCTGCATTCCAGAATGGTTCATCAACCGTCACATCTCTAGGCCCTCTAAATCCGTAGGAGCAAGTCCCTGCAACACCATCATCGTGTATGTCTTCAATTGTCCCAATCAAATTGAATGTGTTTAGGTCAAAAGCTAGCCCTCTCTTTTCAGCTTCTTCTTCAAAATTTTCAAAAAATTCCCACAATCGTTCGTCGACATTGGCAAATGTAGCCCGTTCAGGAATCACCACCGCTGGTTCGGCAGACTCACAAGATTGCATGGTGTAAAAGAGTAAGGCGATAAAGAATACAGAGAAAATTTTAATGTCTGTCATGGAGTACACAATTGGGTATGGCTTACTTTGAAAATTTTTAGTGTACTCTTCTTTGTATAGGCATTTGTGATTTGTGTGTTGAATTAACTGAATAGGTAAGGGTGAATAGTATGGAAATTGGGTTTTTAGGAAGTTTTTAACAGAAGGGGATTGAGTGTTAGTGTGTCGGAGCATAGAGAAGATCCCGTATCGAACATAAGATCCTGCATGTAACGAAGTGAGCATTTGGAAAGTGAGCGCCCGGATGAGTTCACCCACCTGACCTCCCTCGAGGGAGGCATTTACAGGATTAGCCCGAAGTACAGTCTCCCTAGAGGGAGATGCAAGAGGGTGAAATACGAGAAAATGCTGATAAATTTCTAAGCTTTATGCGAGCCACTTTTCAAGGGTGTCAGCTTGATACTTGCACTTTTTAAAACATCTTCACCCTATCCAGTATCATCATCCTTGTCGAAGCAGTTGCAACCAATGTCCCATCAGCTTTCCACATTTTGCCATCCATTAAGAGAAAGGTTTTTGATTGATTCACCAAATTGGCTTGTGTGATGACATAGTCATCTTTGGGGGATAAAGGTTTTAAAAAGGAGACATTGAGATCAAGGCTAGTTGCATATAGTTGGGTTTCGATGAAGGAGAAAGGGCCAAATGCTGCATCAAATAACATGCTAAAATATCCGCCAAACATGACTTGTCCAGGATTATTATATCTAGCCTTAATCGGTGCTTTTAACTTTATATATTCTCCTTCTGCATACTCTATAAATTCGATATCCATGCCTTGTAATGCAGGAGGAGGTAGAATAGAATCTCCATTCTTATTCAGCATCATATTCTCGTATAATTCTCGTTTTGTCATATTTCTTCGATAATTGATTGTCCACTTGAGTGGTCATTGCAGGTCCACTGCCACTCTTCATATAGCTTTAGTTTGCCATCAGGTAGGATTTCTGGTGTGGAAACACAGGTGCCCGTAAGGAGTTCATTTTTGTCGTTTACATGTTGGTAGGCGAAGTGTAAAGTACCGTCCTGATTTACTGTACCTGTAAGTGTACCGAACTTAATCTTACCACCATTATAGGTGCCCCAGACGATATTTTCTTTTTGGTAATAATGGAAGATTGTGTGTTGATCTACTTCACCAGTCCCACTATTGCTGATTGATTTGAATTTTTTGTTGTTGTAGTTTGTCATGCTAGCTATAGATACTAATGATTATTTTCCGCCGATGAGGTGCATTCCTAAACTCACACAAGTAAATACCTTGCCAGGTACCAAGTGATAAGCGTCCATTCTCGATGGGAATGGAAATAGAACTCCCAACCAAACTAGACTTAATGTGTGCTGGCATATCATCCGGTCCTTCCATATCATGTACAATGAAAGGCATATTTTCTTTCACGATGTCATTGAAGTAACTTTCAAAGTCAACTCGTACAGATGGATCTGCATTTTCATTGATAGTTAAACCAGCAGAGGTATGTTTGACAAACACATGTAGAATGCCATTTTCTGGAAATTCAGAAATGCTACGAATGACGTCGTTTGTAATCAAATGGAAACCTCGACCAAATGCAGGTAAGGTGGTATGGTAATGATTGACCATTACCGCAAGGGTTCCTGATAACAACCAATCGGAGATCCGGGTGGCATGGCTGGAATCTCTGGGATGACCATTTCATCTCCATCATCAAGCGCTTTTTCTCTAAGCATTTTTACATAAATACCAAAGTCGCTTCCGCCAGTTTGTAGATTGCTCAAAAATGAATGTGTTGCAATAGCAACATGTCCACTGACTTTTTCATGATTAGCCAATTTAATCAAATGATGAATCATTGCCAATTGGTTGTTTTCACCAATCAATTGTTCGTAACCGCCAGTAGCTTCTCCTATGGAACTATAAATGTGAGACAGATAATTCTCCAAACTGATGCCCATACCGTGGATCTTGTCTTGTTGATTGATGCGCTCCAATCGTTCCTGATGTAGTAGGAATCCAAGCATATGATTGCTATACGTCTGTGCAGCTGCAATTGGATCGAATGTCAATCCGGTTTTACTTTTAAAGGATTCTCTTGATTTACCAAAGCCGTGAGCTGGAGGTGGAATGAGCGATAAGATATCATCCGATAACACAAGTGATTTTGGCTCCATAGTCGCTAAAATACTTTCCAATGCTGATCTCTGGGTTTCAAAGTCAACAGGTGTTACAGATTGATTGTTGTTATCACCTTTAACAGCATAGGAATAGTCGACACCACCGATCAAACGAGATACAGCTTCTGCTTGATATCGCTGACCATAATATAGGGGGACCAATACTTTCTCCAATTCTGATAATGGCGTTCCGTTTGTAATCGAATTCAAACCGAAACGATCTAAAGCGTCACTTCTTACTTCCATCATGCGATCTAGCTCGGCAACGACATTTTCACCATTGTCCCATAAATGACCTCTTGGATGTGCACCACCAGTTGGACGAGCATCTCTGTCGGATATAAATTGCAAACCTTTATTCTGTGCATCACTTATTAATTGTTCAAGTCCTTCTTTTTCATTGGCATAATGGCCATAGCCATAACGAATAGTAAATTTATCCCACTCCCCAATTTTGTTATCATAGGCTTTTTTCAAATTTGTTACTCCGTCTTCTTGATAGATGGATGGATGCGGGTAATCCATGACAGAAGCCTTATTATTGTAGGATGCCGCAAAGTTGTGAGACAAACCAATGGTATGACCAATTTCATGTGCAGATAATTGTCTCAGTCTAGCCAGTGCCAAAGCCGTCATTCTACCATGATTATTATCATCATTTGCATATGGGCTCAACACACCTTGTGCGATCATAAAATCTTGTCGGACTCTTAGCGAACCAAGACTAACATGTCCCTTAATAATTTCTCCTGTTCTGGGATCAGCAACAGACGCACCATAGGACCAACCCCTTGTACTCCGATGCACCCACTGAATCATATTGTACCGAATGTCCATTGGATCTGCTCCTTCTGGTAATTCTTTGATCAGAAAAGTGCCAGGGGAATAACCAGCTGCCTGAAATGCCTGGTCCCACCACAAGCCGCCTTCTATGAGTGCGGACTTCACAGGTTCGGGACATCCAGCATCAATATAATAAACAATGGGTTCTACTGCATCACTTACAGCAGCATCTGGATTTTGCTTGATCAGACGATGTCTCCTGATGTATTTTTTCTCTATCGGTTCATGAATGGGAGTAGCGTAATCAAAATATGAGATGGAATTGAATGCCGAGAATGGATGAAATTCGCGTTTGGTATATCCATCGTCTGGTAGCCTGATAAAGGAGTGGTGTTGTCGTACACTAATGTTTTTTGAATCGGGAACAACGGTCCGCAAATGTTTACCAGTCGGTTGTCCTTGAAAAGTAAGGAGGACATCAAATTCTGAGTTGTCTGGAAAATTCTTTGTGCGTTCTTCCCAGATTGCTGACTTTGATTTATCTAATTTATAATTGCCTTCCTTGGCGCGTTTGAGTCTACCAGATACATCATGTGCATCTCTCATTAAGAATGATGTAAAGTCCACTATGTAAGGTGCCGATTTAGCATCTTTCAAATCAAAGCCCCAAAGAACAGATTGTGCAAACGCTTCTGCTACAGCTGCTCTTTCTTTTTCATTGTCGCTGATTGCTCTGTAGTCCAGATTTGGCTCGACCAATAATAATTTATTTCCTGCCTTTATGATTTTTACCACACGTGTCGACCCGAGCTGGCCTCTGTCCAGTCCGATGTCATTCGAACCAATACCTGCAGACAATGAATTGACATATAGAAATTCAGCATCTAGCTGATCTTCATTTACCGTTAATTCGATCTTACCATCTGACTTGACTTCATAGTTGAAGAAGCCAGCTGCCGTTTGGCAAATAGCAGATTGCAATCCAAAGAGAAAAATAAAAGCTGTGATGTATAATTTCATAGTCGCTTTTTTTCAGCGTAATAATAAAAAATGAAGGTCACTAGGGCCAAGAGAGCCCCAAAGAATTCTCTAACCAATTCAATATACAGGTTTTCAGCCTTCATAGTGCCTACGATAGATGGCATTCCATCGTTAAACCAATTGAAAACGTCTGGTAAATAACTTGCGCAGATCAGCAGACAGGTAATGATGCCAATCAGAAGTGGATATTTAGAATGATTGGTAAATACGTAGAGCAAAATACTGACAGCAACATAGATGTACAACAATATCCACAGCCAGGGATCAGGATCGTTCCATTGTACAATAGCGAAGACGATGAATACAATGGCTACAAGAATATGTAAGAATTTTTTCACTGTACAGATTTCATTAGACGACAGATTTTATTCCAATTCACTCAATTCCTGTGCACGATTAAAAGCAGATTCGATGCCTTCCTGATAGCCTTCCATGACGCGTTGTTTTTGAAAACTATTAAAAGCTGCAGCTGTTGTACCACCTTTGGATGTTACCTTGGCTATCCATTCTTCACATGTAAAATCATGTTTGTTGAATAACTCTATTGCGCCCTTAAAGGTTTGGTAGGACAACAGTTCAGCTTCTGATTGAGAGAAGCCAAGTTGCTTTGCGGATTCGATCATACCTTTCATAAAGTAAAAGACATAGGCAGGACCAGAACCAGAGATTGCAGTTGCAGCATCTATCATTGTTTCATCATCTGTATACACAGTCTTTCCGGATGCACTCAACAAGTTTTGAACCATTGCCAATTCGATTCGAGTCACCTCTTCTGAGGAGCTGAATACAGACATGCCAGTACCAATTTGTGATGGTAGATTTGGCATTACCCGTACAACTTTTTGAAGTCCAAGGCCTTCTTGGATTGTGCCTATTTTGACACCTGCCATAATGGACAATACCACTTGCTGTTGTGATATATAGGGTTTGATAGTCGAGAACAATTGTTGGATATCTTGCGGCTTCACTGCCAGGATAATCAAGTCTGCATCTTCAACATAATCATCTGGTTCGCCAAAGACCGTTCCTAGTTCTAATTTTTCCAGCTCTGCAGCTTTTTTCATTGATTTTTCGAGAATGAGCATGTTGCGATGATCGACGATTTTAGAGTTGATGAAACTCTTTGCAAATGTCAATCCCATATTCCCACCTCCAATGATTAATATTTTCATAGGACGAAAGTAATTAATTGATGTAATGAGCTGAAATAGATCAAAGGATAAAATCAAAGAAGCGTGCATTTACTTATCTCAAGTCCTATGGCTTTTGTACTTTACAAACTTCAATGATGCAAAAACGGACATGAAGAAATTGATTCAATCCTGGAGATGGTTTGGTCCTGATGATCCAGTAAGTCTGTCAGATGCCAGGCAGTCTGGAGCAACAGATATTGTATCTGCTTTACATCATATACCCATAGGGGAATCTTGGTCCGTCAATGCAATACAAGCTCACCAATCCATAATTGCAGATGCTGGATTGACTTGGTCAGTAGTCGAAAGCGTACCAATTCATGAAGACATTAAAAGACGTATCGGCAACTTTCAACAATATATCGACACTTATAAGGAAACCATTCAGAATCTTGGAGAATGTGGAATCCCCGTGTTGACCTATAATTTTATGCCTGTTGTCGATTGGACCAGAACGGATTTGAAGTATAAGCTAGAAGATGGAGCACTGGCATTACGGTTTGATGTCACTCAAATGAATGCTTTTGATCTTTTTATAATGAAAAGGAAAGGTGCAGCAAATGATTATAGTAGATCTAAAACTTTACTCGCATCTCAATATTATTTTCTAGCAACTGAACAACAAAAAGAATTACTCACCCAAACGATAACTGCAGGCTTGCCAGGATCGATGGCGGCAAAAACCAATTCCTTAGATTCTTTCAAGGAATTAATTGACAGTTATGAGCATATTGATCATGCCAAATTAAGACAACACTTACTTTTATTTTTAGATGAGATTATTCCGGTTGCAGAAAAGGCAAATGTAAAATTGGCAATCCATCCTGATGATCCACCATTTTCATTATTTGGATTACCAAGAGTCGTATCAGTCCGGGCAGATTTTGAAGCCATATTCAATCACAATAAATCGATTACAAACGGTTTATGCTTTTGTACAGGTTCATTGGGTGTCAATCCACAAAATAATTTGGTTGATTTGATCGAGCTTTTTGGGAATAGAATTCACTTTGCACATTTGCGTTCTACAACAAGAGAAGCAGACGGCAGCTTTTATGAAGCACCACATTTGACAGGCGATGTAGATATGTATGAAGTTGTAAAGGCTTTGAGTAATATTCAACAAGAATATAAAACATCGATTCCGATACGTCCTGATCATGGTCATGTCATTCTTGGAGATTTGGCAAAAGAAACCAATCCAGGATATTCAGCAATTGGAAGATTGAAAGGGCTTGCAGAATTGAGAGGGCTGGAATTGGGTATTTTAAAATCGACGGCACAATGAAAAAGTTTTTAGACCAATCTTTTTTATTGAATAGTCGATCTGCGGAATTGCTCTACCATGACTATGCTGCCGATATGCCAATTATAGACTACCACAATCATCTCTCGCCAGAACATATCGCTAACAATCATCAATTTTCTACCATTACAGAATTGTGGCTTGCAGAAGATCATTATAAATGGCGTGCTATGAGGGCAAATGGCATTAGCGAAGAATACATTACCGGCAAGGCAAGTGATCAGGAAAAATTTGAGAAATGGGCAGAGACGGTTCCATACACGATGGGCAACCCCTTGTATCACTGGACGCATTTGGAATTGCAACGATACTTTTCAATTGAGGATATTGTAGATAAAGATTCCGCTGTCAGTATATACGAGAATTGTAACCAACAACTGACGGGTGATTCCTTTAAAACAAGAGCGCTTTTGTCGAGAATGAATGTGACACATGT
>CAYNMW010000003.1:0-48600 GCA_964398295.1 uncultured Saprospiraceae bacterium
TTCAATTTGAAGAGTAAATATATTACAATTAAATGTAATATGTTGATTTTTAACAATTTATTGATTGCTATAATAGAAAATCTTTACCCTTAAAACTGATTGGTAAAAGTCGGTAGATTGAATCTATAATGACTGTAAAATCTGTTGCGTACATGATGATTTCGATAGGCTGATTGTAACGTTGTGCATATTCAGCAATTACTTGACGACAAGAGCCACATGGACTAACAGGTTCGTTTACAAAAGAACCACCTTTATAGGCTGTCACTCCAAGGGTAATGATCGGTGTATTTGGATGGAAGGAAGATGCTGCGCCTAAAGCTGTCTTTTCTGCACACATGCATAAGGAGAATGAAGCATTTTCCTGATTACTTCCTCCAATGATTTCACCATTACCGAGAAGAAGAGATGCACCAACAGCAAAATTTGAGTAAGGACTATATGAATGTGAGCAGTGAGCTTTACAGGTTTCAATGAGTTGAAGTTTTTGTTCGTCTAGTACAGACACATCTTCAATTACCGTAGCACCATCTAATGCTGTGAATGTTTCCTTTAACTGATTCATCACTTGTGTTTACACTGTTTTGTTAATAGGTCCAAGCTCAAGATAATATTGTTCTGTCAGTAATCAGATTAAAAAGTAAAGGTTAGTTTCGCATTAGATTCAGATTTTCATTGAAAATTAGCCAGATATCCAATGTAAGTGCACTACAGTTTTTTCAAATCGCACGATTTGCAGGCGTACTTGTATTGAGTGTTATTTTTGTCAAGAGTGGACTTTCGCAAGCAGATATATCCTACATTGAATTCTTTTTGTACCTGTCCAATTTATTTGCCTTCTTTTGGTCTTATGGATTTAAAAATTCATACTTAAGTTACTTTCCTACTTTAACTGAAGGATCAAAAAAGGATTTCTTATCCACACTTTTTGTGGTGTATATAATCGTCGGGCTTATAGCAGCTGCTTGTGTTTACTTTATTGGATCAAAGAGCTTGATTTTTACCTGGGATCAAGAGGAAAGCGGATTTGTTCATCTAGCAGCACTGTACCTGATCATCAATACGCCTACGATTCTTATCGAACATTGTTACATTATTTATAATGATGCAAAGCGGTTGATTCAATATGCATTCTTGGTACTCATTCTGCCAGTATGTGTCGTTCTTCTTGCATTAAGCATGGAGATGAGTGTACGATCTGTTTGTTATGCACTGCTTGCAATAGCGACAATCAAATTACTCTACTTTGTGGTTGTTCCCTTGAGGATTTACTCTTCACGAGTGATTCGTCTGGGATTAATCAAACCATTTATTGTTTTTTCTATACCCCTTGTGCTACATGCTTTGGTAGGCAATGGTGTAGAGTTCATAGACGGATTCCTTGTTCAGCATTTTTTTCCTGTGGAGACTTTTGCAGTATACAGATATGGTGCTAAAGAGCTACCATTTGTTGTTTTATTTGTAGGATCTGTAATGACTGCATTGGTGCCACAGTCTGTACAACAATTGTCTACTTCCTTAGATAAAGCAAAAACAGAAACAACCAAGTTGATGCATCTATTGTATCCGATTTCTGTGCTTATTATTTTGACAAGTCCATTTATATTCCCTTTTGTTTATGATGAATCGTTTAAGGAATCGGCTTATCTATTTAATATATACGCCTTAATCATTACGAGCAGGATTTTACTTCCTCAGTTGGTTTTATTTGGAAAACACCTTAATAAGACCTTGTTAGGTATCACATTAATCGAATTGATAATCAATGTTTTACTTAGTTTGTTTTTAATGCAATATTGGGGAATACGAGGAATTGCAGTTGCATCTGTGATTGCATTCATGTTCGCTAAAATATTTATGATTCTCTTTAATTATGTGAAATTCAAAATAGAACCTGGTCGATATATAAACCTTCACTATTATATGATATACAATATTATTCTATTGATTAGTTTTTATCTTTCTTTATTATATTGATGGTATCAGGAATAGTCATAGGAGGTCCACCTAGTTCTGGCAGCTCATTATTAACTGATCTGATCGGGAGACATTCAGCAATACTGTCTTTTCCTGAAACGCATGTGCTGGCAAAACCTGTGCTATGGCAAAATTGGAAAGAGAATAAAGAGGAGTTATTCACGCATAAATGGAAAAGCCCAGATTGGCATTTGCAATCAGGTATCGACCATATTCAACAGACAAGGATGTCAGAACAATTTAAAAAAGAAAGTCATTCCGTTGTTGAGTTTGCCAATTCCTATTTTTCAGCTTTAGCAAATCAAAAGGGCAAGCAGATATGGTGTGAAAAGACACCCGCAAATGTTTATTTTTTCAATAAATTACGGTCTGCACCGATTGATACAATACCTATTCTCTGTATGAGAAACCCCTATGACAGCATTGCTTCTTTATTGTTCCGAAAATCAAGTCTATTGGATGCTGTTTGTCGAATACTTGTCAATTTTGCTTTTGGCTTTGCGCAATCTCAGGCAACAGAAACGATCCACATAAAGTATGAAAAACTGGTAACACAGCCAGAAGTATATCTGCAAAAATTATTTCAACAGCTTGGTATACCATTCGAAAACCAATTGTTAACCAATCGGAACGGTAATAAAAGAATGGAAGGGTGGAAGCATGCTGAAGATGGAATAATTTCCACTAGTAGTATTGGTAGGTTTTCTGAATTGTCTATTAAACAACAAGCAAATGTGGTCTATGCCTCTGAGAAGATAAAAATAAACAAAGCGCATTTAGAAGCATATGGCTTGCAACTGGAAACACAATATGAATTCAATTTATCTTCTCTCGCAACAAATTATGGATATATGATCCCACAAATAGAAGGGAAATTTATTGACTTATCTACTCCAATAATCACAGATAAATTGAAACGAAAAATAAGAGCATATCCAAGTTTGAAGCCATATCCGATTTTGTTATGAGTAATTTTTCAAGTCCCGATAAAGCATATAATTATTTATTCTTCGAATTAACTGCTGATTACGAAGAACGTGAGGTGAAAAATATATTGGAAATATTTTTTACTGATCTATTTAATCTAAATATGCCTTATCAAACTAAAGAATGGGAGAGAGACGATGATGCAAGACTATGTGCATCTTATGGTGAAAGATTAATTGCAAAAGAACCAATACAGTACATTATAGGAGCAACTAATTTTTTTGGCTATGAGTTTAGAGTAAATAAGCACGTTCTGATTCCTCGTGCAGAGACAGAAGAACTTGTACATCATATACTTACAAATGAGCAGTTAAAGAGACAACAACTTGATGTATTGGATATTGGATCTGGCAGTGGATGTATTGCAGTTACATTAAAACTGAAAAGGCCACAATGGCGACTATTTGCTATAGAGGAAGATTTAGATGCGTTGAATGTTGGTAGAATTAATGCTCGCAGATTAAATACCTCTGTACATTTTTTAAAGTTGGACTTTCTTGAGGATGAATATTGGTCTTCCTTAAGCAAGTATGATATTATCGTAAGCAATCCACCATACATTAGTGAAAAGGAGTTGAACAATATGTCCGAGTCTACAATTAAGTATGAACCATCAAAAGCATTGTTCGCTGGAGGAGATGATGCACTAAAATTTTATCGATTTATTTCTTTATTCGGTAAATCTCATTTAAAAAAAGAAGGAACTATATTTCTAGAATTAAATGAATTTAAGGCAGAAGAAATCGCCGAAATATTTACAAAAAATGGGTATAGTGACGTGACTATCCATTTGGACATGCAAGGAAAAGAACGAATTCTAGTTGTCCGATTATAGAATGTTACTTACCAATCCACCATCTACCGCAATGGTCTGTCCAGTGACATACTTAGAAGCAGGGGAGAGTAGCCATACTGCCAAAGTAGCTAAATCTTCAGCTTCTCCAAGACTTCCAGTTTGAGTTTGATTTTTAAACATGCTTTTTGCTTCCTCTTCACTAATACCGCTGAGATTACTTTTATTTTTAAATAGCCGCTGCATTGCCGGAGTATTGTGATAGCCGGGCGCTACAACATTTAGGGTGATGTCTTCTTTTGCTACTTCTTGGGATAATGTCTTCACAAATCCCACAACTGCTAATCTCAAGGAATTACTCAACACGAGGTTTTCGATTGGTTGTTTGACAGATGCACTTTCTATATAAACAATCCTCCCAAATTTATGTCGTTGCATTAAAGGTAAAATAGCCTTAGTGAGTTTCACTTTCCAACGCAACACAGTTTGATATGCTTGATCCCATTCTTGCATTTCTGTAGCGATAAAAGATGAAGCTGGTGGGCCTCCTGCATTGATGAGTACTCCACTTAGTTGTCTGTCGTTTAACATGCGGATCAGGTTACTAATAGTGGCGTCTGAGGTAATGTCTCCAACTAGAATCTCTGTTTGTTCTGGAAACTCTGTTTGCATAGAGAGGAGTTTTTCTTCACCTCTGGCATTTAAGATTACTTTTGCACCTTCTGATAAAAGTAATCGTGCTATTGCTCTTCCGAATCCACTAGTAGATCCGGTTACAACGAATAATTTACCTTGTATTCCTAAATCCAAATTATAGTAGTTTTTCCAAAAATATTGTCAGATTCTTCTCAAGGCTCGTTACTTCGCCATCTGCCTCAAATTGCTTTTTGAGAAGATCCATTAATTCATTCTTTCGATCAATAGTTGGGTAATACAATCCTTTATAGTCCAATATTGTTTGTAAGACTTCGAATTCACCCATTTCTTCGTATCGAGCATAGATCTCTTCAAAGACATCTGGAGATACGCGTTCCATAATGATTTCTCTCTCATCGTCTGTAAATTCTAAATCTGCATGTGATGCATGAAGAAGTAAGAATGTGATGAACTCATTTGAATTCCAATTGAGCTCTTTTTCCATAAGTTAGTTTTATTTAAAGGTCAGGAAACTTGTTCACAAAACTGAATTTTCGCGTATCAAAGTCAATGAATGCAAGATAATTTTTTTGTCCATTGCTTATCATTAAGTAGGGTGCTTGCAATTGTAAATTGTATCTAGCTACTTGTTCAAAAGTAGCCTGATTTAGTTTGTTCCTATAACTTTTGCATTCAATCAGAATATAGGGCTCTTGCTTTTTATCCAACACAACTATGTCAAATCGTTTTTTCAATGAGCCTAAAGTGATTTGCTTCTCTACTAGGATTCTTGTCTTAGAACAGTCTTTTTGTTCGATGAGAAACCACAATATCAATTGCCTCACATACTCTTCAGGTGTGAGAATGATCAATTTTTTCCTTATAGGGTCAAATACTTTATCATGAATGCCCACTCGGCTGATTTGAAGATTATGCTTAGCACTTTGAAGGTCTAGTTCAATGGGGATCATTCATGTACGAATTCTGGAATAGGGCTTGTTTGTGTGTGAATATCTACCAGTAATGGTTCATTGGATTTTGTGAGTAGTAAACTGGTGTCATTCCCATTCATTATTTCTGAAAGGCTAATTGATTGCACATTCATTCCCGACCGTTTCATTAAATCAATTACGTGTAACTGCCAATCTAGAGATGCAGAATTAGCGGGATCCAATACTCCATCCTGCACAAGAATTTGAATGGAAGAAGGATTATTTAATAAGATATCTTCGAGAGAATAATTCAAGTCATTATCCAATACAAATTCCTTAAATACCAGGTGTTCATTGGTTTCTAATAATTTAATGTTGAGTAGTTTATGTAGAAAACTAACTATAAATATATCTCCGCAATTAAAAATTTGGATCCTATGCTGGTAGCTTACTAGTTTTTGAGACAGCGTTCTACAAAAATTTAAGTGATCTTCATCAGTTTGTATTTTTGGATGTTTTAAGTAAGAATTACTATCAATTTGTATTTGCGAATCTGCTGACGTTGTGTACTGAAGCTTGATAAATTCTTTGCCATTTGAAGCTATCATCGATTCCATTGCTGGTTGACCCACCAAGTCGACATGAATGTGCAAATCCCAAGACTCATTTATGCGATCACTTTGACTCAATATTTCTTTTCGAATAAAACACAATGGTAGAAGTTCGTTCACTTCTGTTAGCATTGGATAGATAGACAATGAATGTTCCTTAAATTTCTTTTGGAATAATTTTTTGTATAAATCTTGATTCGAAACCTTCAATTTTTCAATGTGAGTTCTAATGAAGTAATGTTGTAAATTGTTGAGGCTTTCTTTTTCAATTGCCTCTTGCTTCTTAACTTCTTCGATATACTTAGCGATACTCTCCTTTATATCAACAGCAGGTTTTGAAATTGCCTTTAAAATATTGATATAATATTCCTTGAAAATTTCTGGCCAATGCGAATTGTCAGGTATTTGTTCCGCTAAGCTTAGGATGATCAACTTTTCAAGGCTGTTTAAGGTGTTTAGCTCTTTCTTCCAGGAAATGAAGGATGGATAAGTCTGATTCATTAGTAATAAAGACTCAATCATTTCTTTTACTTTAAGTAAATATTGATAACTACTTTGTAGGTTAAAAGATTTGTCTGAACCGATTGTTTCTAATAAGTTGTACTCATTCAATTCTTTGTAGAATCGTCTCAATTCACTTAAAATTTCTGTGAATATGGCAGGACAATTTTGTGCATTTAGTTGATTGAATTGTTGTTGTCCTTCAAGCTGTTTTTGTTTTATCAGATCGCTAATGTGTGACTGTAAAATCGTTCTTAAAGATTTAATATTTGGCTCGATTGTACTTTCCTCTGAGATTGAATATTCAGCAAATAATTTTGGAAATTCAGTTGAAAACTCACTTAGCCAATTGTCAAATTCTATTTCAATAGCATACTTGTAATTTTCTTTTTGAGTTCTTGATTGAATGCCAGATGTCAATTTGTCAAACAGTGAACCTGTTTTTTCAATTTCAGCTTGAAGAGTGGAAAGTTTTTCACCCAATGTATGTAAGCTTCTCAATTGACGAGTTGCCTTCTTATGCTCGTTTTGGAGTTGTGATTTCCAATTTTCTTTGTAAGCATTTATATTATTTAAGAATAAAATAGTGAGTTCATTTATCTTCCTTGATAAATCTTCTAAAGGGATAATTGTTTGTCCATTAGAATTTGAAGTGTATTCATCTACATAATTGATTTGCTTCAGTAAGTTAAATTCGGATCTAAACAGCTTTGCAAATTTTTGAACCAATTCATTTAGTTCTGTAAATTCAATATCGGTACCATTAAACAAATGTGCTGGAATGCAGTACTCCAGAATAGGCATATACAACTGAAATTCTTGTATAGGCTGAGCAGATGTTAGTTTCCATAGTGATGAACTATTGTTTTGATAAATTTCCTCAAAGTAATCGGTTGCTTCTGAAAAGTACCTGTCAACAGACTTAGCTGAGCTACTCCATTCCAATCGTTTGTGGACATTACTTTGTTTCTTGTATGCTAGTCTCCATTTATTGATGCATTCTTTAGTGATAAACTCATTATCGATGTGCATTGCTAATTTGTAATTAGAGCTAACTAACTCGAAGAGTTGTCTCAAATCCTTTGCGTTACAAGACGTCACAATGACACGTTTGTTGGTTTTAATTGCTTCTAGAATGAGACTGTGAAAGACTTCTATAAGAGTAGATTTATAGGAAAACCTTATGTCTTTGGAATCTTCTTGTTGACGTGTAATTGTCAACATAGATGGATGAGATAATACTGCGTTCATCAATGTAGTGGCTTATTTTGACTACTAAAGTATTAAATATTTCTATATATATTGAGAAATGTAATGTATATGTCATTCAAAAGGAGTAAGAAAGGAGCTTTTTCTTAATTTGTTAAGCCTCCACCTTCTTGTACTTCTCCGTTCTTGTATTCATATTGCATAATGAGATTTTCTTCCTCATCAAAATATTGCAGTGTCCCATTTAGCTTACCATTAGTGTTATTACCTTTTTGGGTCATTTTACCCATGTCATTCCAAATCCTAAATACACCTTCCTGCACGCCTTCTACATAGTTAATTTCCTTCAAAGGTCTTCCATATTTGTATTCACCATACAAACCATGATATTGGTTGTTTAAATATTCAACTCTCTTCTCTAGTTGACCTCTTTTATTGAATTCTAGATGTGCTCCATTCAACACACCATTTATATAACCGGTTATCGATTTGATGCTTTCATTATCATGAAAAATTGTCCATGATCCATCTTTTTTGGCGTTTCTAATGATGCCCTGTTCAAGCATTTTACCGTCAGCACTTTTCTTTGTTACTAATCGAGCTTCAGAGCCTGGAATTTTCGTTTCGGTAAATCCTTGGAGATTAAGACTCGCACCTGATGCTGCTGGGCTGTTATTTCCACAAGAGAGAAGAAAGCTTGTTAAAAGCAAAGCAAAAAAAAGATATAAATTATTCATTGTCAGAACGTACTATTCTTTCACAAAATACAACAGAAATTCTTGCATAAAAAAAAGGTCCAGGATTATTATCCTGGACCTTTACACAGTTATTTTAAAGATTTGAGATCTATCTCACGTTATTATGGTGTACAGCCTTCAATGATTGCATGGAATTCACCTCCAATGCCTATTTCGAAACCAATCAATAGTTCAACACTATTGCCAGCTGAAAAGGTGACATTAGAACCTGGACAAACAATACCATCTGATGTGATATTATTTTGTGCTTCATAAATTCCATCAGGAATACACATACCTGGACCAGGTACATATAAATCAAACGGACAATCACTACAAGCTTCAACTACTACACTTGTTCCTAAGAGATTGATAGCTCCACAAGCACCTTGCGAAATTAGCTCTAGGTTAATGGTAGAAATTGGATCAACACCTAACATTAAAAAGTCAAGGTTAAATGTAGCCGGATCAAATATCAATGTATGCATAGCGAAATCACCAGCCATCTGTATATTAAACGATGGGGTTGTACTTGTAGCTATTACTGTATTTGCTGGGCCTGTCGTCAGAACATATAATATGATAGAACCTGGAGGAACATTTGTTCCTACTGGAACAGCTGTGAAGATTGCTTCCATTCCATTATCAGGATCTGCACAACCAACTACTTCTGATTCAATTAAACCACCAGCATTAGCGAAGCAACATTCCGTAACGGATACAGGTGCTCCAACTAAATCAATATCAAAACAAATACATGCGTCAATTATTTCGCCTACCGCAGATAGAGCGGAAACGTCGCACTGACTTGGGTCATATACAACAGGATGAATAGTGAAGTCACCAGTCATTCCAATCACAAATTCTGGAATACTGTCAACTTGCAATATGTTACCACTAGCATCAACCAATAGATATACAAGACTGTCACCCGCAGGTACGACTTGTCCCATTGGAATAGCATTTCTTCTCGTTGTGGCACCAGGCATCAGACAATCATCCTGACTTCCTTCAATAACTATACCAGCACTTGCGTTAGAACAAACCTGAATTCCTTCAGGATCATGGTCATCACCACCGAGTATATCAGCTAAATCATCATTGTTTGTTACATCATCTGGTGTAGCGTTATCTCCAGGAGTACTGTCAATATCAGTAGGTGGAGTGTTACCCGGATTCGTATCGTTATCAGCTGATAAGATTTCGGAATCATTTAGAACGATTCCATTACCAACTGTTGGATCAATCTGGAATGTAATTGTCACCGTACTAGATGCACCAACTGCCAAGAACGGAATTGCATTATTCAATACTGCATCAGCACCTACTTGAGTCCAATTTGCATCAGCGAGGACTAAACCAGCTGGGATGTAATCAATAACGCCAACATTAAATGCATTGACATTACCTTGGTTAACAACCATAATATCAAATGTTACAACATCGCCTGGCATATAAGGACCAGGTGTATTTGCATTAACAGTCTTAATTAAGGCTAAATCAAATACATCAGGATCTTGCTCAACTGTAATCATAGCTGGATCGTGATCATCACCACCCATCGTATCTGTAACTACATCGTCATTCGGAAGATCCGTTGGTGTAGCATTATCACCTGGTGTACTATCTACATCTGTAGGAGGTGTATCACCTGGGTTCGTATTATTATCAGCTGCTAATATTTCAGCATCATTGATAATTGTGGTACCAGCAAATGTGGCATCAATTAAAAATGTAATTGTAGTAGTTGTTGATGCACCTGCTGCTAAGAAAGCAATAGGATTATTCAACGTTGCAGTTGTACCACTCAATGTCCAATTGGCATCAACCAAAGTAAGACCTGCTGGAATGTAATCAATAACTCCAACGTTAAATGCATCGACTGATCCTTGATTGATAACTTCAATGTCAAAAGTTACTAAATCTCCTGGTTCAAAAACTGGTCCAGGCGTGTTAGCATTTATCATCTTCGTTAATGCAAGATCAAATATCTCTACAGTGATCAATTCTGGATCATGATCATCTTCATCTGTAACAGGATCCATATCATTTGGATCACCAGTTCCATCACCTGTAAGTACATCATCTGAAGGGGTATCAGGATTACCACCTGCATCATTGCCATTGACAGTATCTGGTGTACTATCTACATCAGCACCATCATCCACTGAGATCTCAGCAAAGTTAACAATGTCACCACCTGCAAAGGCTGGATCAATGGTAAGAACAATATCAACCATTTCACATGTACCAATTGCAACAGCAGGAATAACATTCGTAACCATACCTATACCAGCTGGAGCCCAGCCATTCGCATCATTGACACTTAATGTCATATCTGCAGGTATATAATCAGTCACAACTACGTTAGCTGCATTTAGAGAACCTTGATTACAAACAGTAATCGTGTAAGCGACATCATCACCAGGGATATAAGGTCCTGCTGAACTTTCTTCCTTAATCAAAGCAAGATCATATAATTGCTCAACGACAATTGCTTCAGGATCTTCATCATCACCGCCATCGGTCTCTGTAAAATCATCGTCATCTGGAAAATCATCAGGTTGTGAATTATCACCAGGTGTACTATCTACATCATTACCATCATCAGCAGTAATTTCTGCATTGTTTACTAAGATGTTGCCTTGGAATGCAGGATCAATTGTAAGTGTAATTGGTACGTCAACGCATGCTCCAACAACTAAAGTTGGTATCGTGTTGGTCACAGGACCAGCACTTGGACCAGCCCAGCCATTCATGTCAGCTGCACTTAACGTTAAGCCCGCAGGCAAGTTATCTGCAATTTGAACATTAGCTGCATCTAGGGTACCTTGATTACAAACTGTAATTGTAAAATCGACATCGTCTCCAGGCATATAAGGCCCAGAAGAAGTTTCTACTTTGATAAGTGCTAAATCATAAATCTGACCAATTACGATTGGTTCTGGATCATGATCATCTCCACCAGCAGTATCTGCGATGTCATCGTTATTAGCAAGATCATTTGGCGTCGCCATATCACCTGGTGTACTATCCACATCTGTCGGTGGCGTATTGCCAGGATTCGTATCATCATCCGCTGAAGAGATTTCAGCATCATTTACAAGCATGGTGCCCATAAATGCTGGATCTATTTGGAATGTGATTGTCAGTGTATTTGATGCTCCAGGAGCAAGGAATGAAATTGGATTATTCAATGACGCCGTAGTGCCACTTAATGTCCAGTTTGCATCTGCAAGAATTAATCCTGCAGGTACATAATCATCAACACCTATGTTGAATGCATTGAGTGTACCTTGATTAGTTACCACAATATCATATGTAATGATATCACCTGGTGCGTAAGGTCCAGGAGTGTTGGCATTAACTGTTTTAGCTAGTGCTAAATCAAAAATCTCAACTACTATTGGTTCTGGATCTTGATCATCTCCACCTGCTGTGTCAGCAGTATCATCATTGTCTGCTAAATCATCTGGTGTAGCATCATCACTTGGTGCACTATCAATATCTGTTGGTGGAGTGTTACCAGGATTCGTATCATCATCTGCTGAAGCAATTTCAGCATCATTAATAAGTGTACCTGAAACACCAGGATCAACAGTGAATGTAATTGTTTGTGTAGTCGTCGCACCAGCTGCTAAAAATGGAATCGGAGCATTTAAGGTAGCAATACCTCCTGCTGCTGTCCAGTTTGCATCAGCCAATGTAAGACCTGTTGGTATATCATCTAACAAGCCAATGTTAAATGCATTTACACCACCTTGATTAAATACATTAATATCAAATGTTACTACACTGCCTGGCATAAAAGGACCAGGTGTTGCTGCATTTAATGTTTTTGTTAATGCTAAATCAAAAATTTCAACTACTATTGGTTCTGGATCTTGATCATCTCCACCTGCTGTATCAGCAGTATCATCATTATTAGGTAAATCATCTGGAGTGGCATCATCACCCGGTGTACTATCGATATCTGTTGGTGGTGTGTTAGCAGGATTCGTATCGTCATCCGCTGAAGCAATTTCAGCATCGTTGATAAGCGTACCTGAAACACCAGAATCAACAATAAACGTAATTGTCTGTGTTGTTGAACCTCCAACTGGAATAAAAGGAATTGGATTATTCAACGTGGCTACTCCGCCAGCTGCTGTCCAATTTGCATCCGCAAGTGTAAGACCTGCAGGAATGTCATCTAAAAGTCCAATGTTGAATGCATTGAGCGTTCCTTGATTGAATACATTAATATCAAATGTTACTGGACTACCTGGAGAAAAAGGACCAGGAGTTGCTGCACTTAATGTTTTCGTTAATGCTAAATCAAAAATTTCAACTACAATATCTTCAGGATCATGGTCATCCTCATCGGTAGGACCGACAGCATCACCTGGATCACCTGTTCCATCACCTGTTAATACATCATCAGAAGCAGTATTAACAGCACCACCTGGGTCGTTACCATTAACTGCATCAGGAGCACTATCAATATCATCTCCACTGTCAGAAGAAATTTCCGCAAAATTAATAATAGTTCCGCCTGGGAATGATGGATCAATCGTTAATACGATATCTACCATTATAGAATTACCAATAGTCGGACCAACTAATGCGTTTGTCACAGGTCCAGCAGAAGGACCGGTCCAGCCATTTGCATCTGCAGCACTTAAAGTCATGCCAGCAGGAATGAAGTCTGTTAATGTAATTGCACCAGCATCTAAGGTTCCTTGATTCTCAACAGTAATGGTATAAGTCACATCATCTCCAGGTTGGTAAGGACCAGCAGACAATTCTTCTTTAATCAAAGCTAAATCATAGACTTGCTCAAGAACAATGTCTTCAGGATCATGATCATCCTCATCAGTAGGACCGATAGCATCACCTGGATCACCTGTTCCATCACCTGTTAATACATCATCAGAAGCAGTATTAACAGCACCACCTGGGTCGTTACCATTAACTGCATCCGGAGCACTATCAATATCATCACCACTATCTGAAGAAATTTCTGCAAAGTTAATTAATGTCGTACCCATGAAAGTTGGGTCAATTGTAAGGACAATATCAACAGTTGTAGAATTGCCTACTGTAGGACCAACTAAAGCATTGGTAACAGGTCCAGCAGAAGGACCAGTCCAACCATTTGCATCTGCAGCACTTAAAGTCATGCCAGCAGGAATAAAATCTGTAAGTGTAATAGCGCCAGCATCCAAGGTTCCTTGATTTGCTACCGTTATAGTATACGTAACATCATCTCCAGGAGCAAAAGGACCAGGCGTTGCAGTTTCCTTGATCAAAGCTAAATCATAAATTTGCTCAAGAATGATGTCTTCAGGATCATGATCATCTTCATCAGTAGGACCAATAGCATCACCTGGATCACCTGTTCCATTACCTGTTAATACATCATCAGAAGCAGTATTTACAGCACCACCTGGGTCGTTTCCGTTAACTGCATCCGGAGCACTATCAATATCATCGCCACTATCTGCAGAGATTTCTGCAAAGTTTATCAATGTTGTACCCATGAATGATGGGTCAATAGTAAGTACGATGTCAACAGTTGTAGAATTGCCAACTGTAGGACCAACTAAAGAATTGGTAACAGGACCTGCAAAAGGACCAGCCCAACCGTTAGCATCTGCAGTACTGAGCATCATGCCAGCAGGGATGAAATCTGTTATGCTAATGTTACCTGCATCTAAAGTTCCTTGATTCTGAATCGTAATTGTATAGGTTACATCATCACCAGGAGAAAAAGGACCAGGTGAAGTAGTTTCCTTGATAAGAGCAAGATCATAAATTTGCTCAAGAATAATGTCTTCAGGATCATGATCATCTTCATCAGTAGGAGCTATAGCATCACCTGGAACACCAGTTCCATTACCTGTTAAAACATCGTCAGAAGCAGTATTAACAGCACCACCTGGGTCGTTACCATTTACTGCATCCGTAACACTATCAATATCATCGCCACTATCTGCAGAAATTTCTGCAAAGTTTATCAATGTCGTACCCATGAATGATGGGTCGATAGTAAGTAAAATGTCAACAGTCGTAGAATTTCCAACTGTAGGACCAACCAAAGAATTGGTAACAGGACCTGCAAAAGGACCAGCCCAACCGTTTCCATCAGCAGTACTGAGCATCATGCCAGCAGGGATGAAATCTGTTATGCTTATGTTACCTGCATCTAAAGTACCTTGATTCTGAATCGTAATTGTGTAAAGAACATCATCGCCAGGACTAAATGGACCAGGCGTTACAGATTCCTTGATCAATGCAAGGTCATATATTTGCTCAATAACAATCTCTTCTGGATCTTCGTCGTCACCGCCATCTGTTTCCGTAAAATCATTGTCGTCAACAAAATCATCTGGCTGTGAATTATCTCCAGGAGCACTATCAATATCGTCACCATTATCAGCAAAAATTTCTGCATTATTAACGATTGATGTTCCCATAAAATCAGGATCAATTACCATCACGATATTCAACGTACTACATGCTCCAGCTGGTAATGATGTAATGGTACTATTTACTACTGGACCACTCAAAGGACCAGCCCAACCATTAGCATCAGCAGGTGAAAGCATTAATTCTGGTGGAATATTATCCCTGACCTGAATATTTGCAGCATCCAAAGTACCTTGATTACAAACTGTAATAGCAAATGTTACATTGTCTCCAGGACTAAATGGACCAGGAGTTACTGTTTCTTTTATCAAAGCAAGGTCATAAATTTGACCGACTAATATTTCTTCTGGATCTTCATCATCACCGCCGTCAGTCTCAGTCAAATCGTCGTCATCACCGAAATCATCCAACATAGCAATAACTGCTGGATCACTATCAATATCATCTCCATCATCTGCAGTGATAACTGCATTATTGACAATGCTGCTACCCATGAAAGTTGGATCAATTGTCAAGATAATATCAAGAGGCGTACATGTACCTGCTGGAAGAGCTGGTATAATATTCGTCACTGGACCTACTAGAGGACCAGTCCATCCGTTTGTATCTGAACCACTTAAGGATAAGTCGGCAGGAATCAAATCTGTGACCTCAACATTGGCTGCGTCAATGGTTCCTTGATTACAAACTGTAATTGTAAAGGTTACATCATCACCTGGTGCAAATGGACCAGCTGAAGTTGTTTCTTTAATCAATGCTAAATCATAGAATCCACAATCAATAACTTCTGCAATAATTGGACAGCATGAAGTAATTGGGCAACCGTCAGCATCTATTGCTTCATAGAAGAAGCACATCATATCACCAACAGCACCATTCATGATTAATGTATTGTCAATGATTAATTCACATCCTACACCAACTTGATCTCCCAGACCATTAAACCAAACTACATTGCTATTCTCTAATCCAGCAGCACAAGCTATAGTTCTGGTTGTACCATCTGAACAAACTTCTAGATTTGGAACCGGAGAGCACATAGGAGCTTCACACGGCGTAGGTAATATATCGTCAGCAGGATCTGCAGGATTAGCACCAGCTTGACATTCTACTAAGTTCGAAATACCTCCACCATCGCAATCAGCTTGAGCTATGGAACTATTTGGATTATCTATAATATATGCGCAAATTCCGATATCATTAATTAAATCAGAACAAACTGGCTCTTTACATAAACTTGCAAGAAGAAAATGCTGTGAAGGATCGTCTGGATCTAGTCCTAAAGCCTGTGATTTAAATTGTAATTGCGAAATAGCAATATCAACTTCAAACCAAGCAGCACCTGCTTCATTATCGGGAAGATCGGCGACATAATTTGTTTGCTTTTCAGCACCTGCACCGCTTTCTTGTCCTACAAGAGTACCAGTAGAAGCATCCCATAAAGGGGTTGTTATTGGACCATCTGCTATATCAGCATCAAAACTTGCTTGAAACCAGTTAGCTATAACTGATACAGGAACCGCATTATCATTTGCATCTAATGCGCAAATCATAACTTGATCTTGTTCAATATCTGCTATTAAAAATGCAAAAGAACCAGGAGGAGTTGGTGAGTCAAAATCTATCGTAGTTACAACAGTATTTACGATAGGGTCACCGACACTGCCTGAAAATCCAGCTACTTCAACCTGTATGTTTTGTGCACCATCTGCTTGACCATATAAAGTCTCTAAACCTCCACCATTATTATCAACAACTTGTGGCGTACCTGGTACGCTTGTATCACCTGGAGCAACATCTCCAGTTATACTATATGTAAAATTTGGCATTTCACTACAAACGAAACTACCAGTTCCTGTATTTCCGCCTGAATATGTCGCATATTCTGGAGAACAGTCAGGATTTGGTCCTGGTATATCGTCATTTGGATTAAGAGGATTTTGATTTGCATTACATTCTATAAGATTACTTACAGATCCGCCATCACAATCTTCATTTGCTAGTGCATTTGTCGGATCACTTGCTAGAAGTGCACAAATATTAATGCCTGCAGCAGCATCGCAATCATCAGCTGGATCAGAAGGATTTTCACCAACTTGGCATTCTATTAAGTTAGAAATTCCACCACCATCACAATCATCTTGAGCTAAATCACTATTAGGATTATCAATGATGTAATCACAAATAGCTGGCTCATTTAAAAGATCAACACAAGTTGGTTCTTCACATAATGTAGCAAATAAGAAATGCTGTGAAGGATCATCAGGAGCAACACCTAATGCTTGTGACTTTAATTGTAATTGTGTAATTGAAATATTCACTTCAAACCATGCAGCACCTGCTTCATTATCAGGCAGATCCGCTACGTAAGTTGTTTGTCTTACTCCACCAGGACCTTCTTGTCCTACAAGAGTAGCACTAGTTGAATCCCACGATGGAGCTATAGTCGAACCATCTGAGTTATCAGCGTCAAAGCTAGCTTGAAACCATGAATCAATTATAGAAACAGGAACCGAATCACCATTTGCATCTAATGCGCAAACTTGTACTTGATCTTGTTCAACATCTGCAATCAAAAATGCAAATCCTCCCGGAGGAGTGGGCGCATCAAAGGTTAAAGTAGTTGTGACAGTATTTGTAATTGGAGCTCCTATGCCACCGCCGTTTCCGCCACCGAAACCGGCAACTTCAACTTCGATATTTTGCTGACCATCAGCTTGGCCATAGATAGCTTCTAAACCAGCACCGCCATTATCGACGACTTGGTTTGTACCAGGTACATTAGTATCACCTGGAGCAACATCTCCAGTTATACTATATGAAAAATCTGGCATTGCATCACAGGTAAAGTTACCTGTTCCTGAAATACCACCACTAAAGGTCGCATATTCAGGTGTTTGAGCATAAGTACTTATACTTATGATCATCATTAACAAGAATAGGGTAGAATTCTTCACCCAATTTTGTATGTCGTTATATGTATTTGTTATATTCATTTTGACTTTACGTTTAGGTGTTAATTTCTGATAATTATATCAGCGCAATTGGGGTTAGGGCATGGAAAATCGTCAGCTGGATTCTTAGGATTTTGACCAGCAAGACATTCGGTAAGGTTATTTACACCACCATTGTCACAATCTTGAGCTCCAAAAGGACTACCTGGGTTTGCTGCTAAGAAAGTGCAAACATCTATTCCAGCATCCATCAAAGCCATACAGTCATCTGCTGGATCATTAGGATCTTCACCATTTTCACATTCGATAAGATTTGAAATACCTCCATTGTCACAATCGTCTTGTGCGATTGCAGATGCAGGATTAGCAATTATATAATCACAAATCGTTGGTTCAGTTATCAAATCTGTACATGTAGGTTCTAAACATCTCGTTGCAATAATAAAGTGTTGAGATGGATCATCTGGATTAACACCCAATGCTTGAGATTTGAATTGTAGTTGCGTGATCGAGATATCAACTTCAAACCATGCTGCGCCTGCTTCATTGTCAGGAAGATCGGCAACATAAGTTGTCTGTTTTACTGGACCAGCAGCAAATTGACCGACAAGAGTACCAGTCGTAGAATCCCATGATGGAGGAGTAGCTCCGCCGCCATTATCAGCATTAAAAGCCATCTGAAACCAACCATCGATTACAGATACTGGAACAGGATCGCCGTTAGCATCTAATGCACATACCATTACTTGATCCTGTTCTACATCAGCCATTATAAATGCCAATGCTCCAGGAGTTGTTGGTGCATCAAAATCAAGTGTTGTTATGACGGTATTCACAATGGTAGCTCCAATACCTCCGCCATTTCCGCCACCAAATCCGGCAACCTCGACTTCGATATTGTCCGCATTGTCGGCAGGGCCATAAATAGCTTCAATGCCGCCGCCACCATTATCGATTACTTGAGCAGGACCAGGCACACTTGTATCGCCAAGGGCGACATCTCCAGTGATGCTATAGTTGAAATCGGGACTCTCGCTGCAGGTGAATTCACCTCTTCCTGATAAACCGCCTGTGAAGGTAGCGTATTCAGAGCTTTGAGCTAATCCTGATTCAACACCGAATCCAAAAAAGATTAGAGAAAAGAATAAGAGACCTCTTATTCGAAAAAGTATTTCTTTTTCCATTTTTACTGGTGTTTTAATTAATAGAAATAATAATATATATAAAGTATAGAAGCATCAATAGAGATGCTACATACTAAACTTCCAACATGTATTGACTTAAGCTCCCAGAATCACGGCATTACATTGCGCGTGGGAAAGAATTAGAAAAGATAGAAATCAAGGTGTGATTTATGCATTTCTTTCTCGATCCTACGTACGGTTACTGCAAAATTAATAAAAGAATGTATAGTTTGCAGATAACAACTGTTAAAATATTTTATTTAACGTATATAAACTGTAGATACAGTGTCACTTAATTGTATTTATAGCCTCTAACCAATGTAATTGTATTGTATAGTGCTTGTAGATTAAGTTAGTATTCAGTACTTATGCCGCTTCAGCTAGTGATTTATGGATTTGATTGAAACTGTTTTTCCAATCACCGTATGACTTAGAGTTGTTGTACTGAATATTGCACTTTTTACAAACATGGGATGGCCTATTTGGCCAAAGGCTACCATCTCCAATAGCGATATTGCCTTGTTTAATGTCCCTAATAATATCAATAGTCAGTAGTCCATAATAAAGAGCAATGGATTCCTTGTTACTTTGACAACATGGGCAATTTTCTGACTTTCCTTTCATTGTAATTATTTTACAACAAAGAAACTCTTGATCGTGCAATCAAAATGCACGATTAATTAAACCCGATAGATTGTTTGCTTTTTGGTAGTTGTTCAGAGAGATGTATCATTTCGATTGCTGTATTAGCGGCTTCATCACCTTTATTTCCGTACTTACCTCCAGATCTATCTTTCGCTTGTTGTTTATCATTTGGGGTCAATACTCCATAGATGACGGGTTTACCTACTGATACTCCCAACATACTGATTGTCTGTGCTACAGTATTATTGATGTATTCATCGTGTTTCGTTTCGCCTTTGATCACACAGCCTATGCAGATTACAGCGTCTACTTTTTGTTGACCCAAAAGAAGCTTGGCCCCATAGGGTAGTTCGAATGCACCTGGAACTTCAATAACGACTAAGCCATCATCATGCAGTCCATTCTTTTTTAATGTTTTAATGCAAGCGTCGCGTAGGGAAGAGGTGATATCTTCATTCCATCGAGACCATACAATGCCAATGGATTTATCAGAAATATCCTTGCTTGTTGAACCAGAAGATAGATTCTTGTCCTTTGATGACATCTAGTATCTCGCTATATATTTGTCGATTTGACTGCCTTCTTCCGAGTCTGGAAACTCTTCTTTAATTCTGTTGAAGTACTCTGCGGCACTTGATGAATTGCCTTGTTTGTCAGATAACAGTGCAAGCTTTTGTAAATAATAGGGAGTCAGTAGATCATTAGCAGAAGCATTAACAGCTTTTTGATAATATGAAATTGCCTGATCAAATTCGCCCTTTTCAGAATATGCGTCACCGAGTGCACCTAATTTGGTGATTGGTAATAATGCACCTTTTGCACTAAAATCCTTTAAATAGTCTATTGCTGGATCATACAATCCAAGGTTTAAATAAGAAACTCCAGCATAATATCTGGCTAAGTTTGCAGCCTTCGTACCATTGTAATTGTCAATGATATCTAGAAAACCATCAAACCCTCCTCCTGGATTTTCTAAGGCAAGCGCGAATGAATCTCTTTCAAACTGCTGTTCTGCTTTATACATTGCAGACATAGCCTTAGCCTCACGGGGCGTCTTGTACAATAGGAAATAAGCAACCAAGGCTCCAATTACTAGAGCTAGTATTCCTATTCCTCCTAAGACTTTAAATTGATTTTTTTCGAAGAAGCTTTGTGCGCTGTCTCTGGTTTCTACCAGATCTATTAGTACTTCATCTTTATCTGTTTGCTTACGTCTACCCATGTTTCTTTAGCTAAAATTTGCGCAAAAATAGTCAAAATATATGATGCATGATATTACTCTTACACAAAAAGCTACTTTATCTAAACAGAAAATTCAGATTACTTGATAAATGGGTAGTCTGTCTGCAGGTAATTATCTGTGTATAATTCACTTGCATCTGGAAATTTTGATTCTTCTGCGAATTTGACAGCGGCTTCCATTTCTGCTTTCACTTCTTTTTTAATGGCTGCCAATTCGTCTTCAGTAGCAAATTTATTGTTCAAAATACTTGCTTCAACTGTTTTAACAGGATCTAAGTTTTTATAATGCGTGAGTTCTTCCTTGGTTCTATAATTAGCTGGATCTGATACGGAATGACCTTTATACCTGTAGGTTTTTATTTCTAAAAAGTAAGGTCCTTGACCGCTTCTGATGTACTCTGCTGCTCTTGTTAATGCATCGTGTACATTTTCAGGTGACATTCCATCAACTTGCTCAGATGGCATACCAAATGGTTCTCCCATTTTGTATATTTCTGTAGCTCTACTTGTTCGCTCTACAGATGTGCCCATGGCATAGCCATTATTTTCGCAAATATATAATACAGGTAAATCCCAAGTTTCGGCCATATTAAACGACTCGTAAAGAGCACCTTGTCTAGCGGCACCATCACCAAACATTGTTACACAAAGATTTTTAGTGCCACGATATTTTTCTGCAAATGCAATTCCAGTGCCTATAGGTATTTGAGCTCCAACAATTCCATTTCCTCCGAAATAATTGTGATCCTTAGAAAAGAAGTGCATTGAACCGCCCTTCCCTTTTACACAACCAGTTTCCTTGCCAAACAATTCAGCCATGCATGACTTAGAATCCAAGCCACGAGCAAGTGCTATCCCATGCTGACGATATGCTGTAACGATTTTATCTTCCTGCGTCAATGCGGAGACAAGTCCACCTGCAATGGCTTCCTGCCCTATATATACGTGACAGAATCCTCTTATTTTTTGTTGCCCGTATGACATGAGTGTTCTTTCTTCAAATCGACGGATGCGAAGCATTATTTTAAACCATTGCATGTACATTTCTTTGGAATGCGCTGATTTTTTTACTTTCTTTTTACTTTCAGTTTTTACTGCCATTATATTCAATTGATAATGCAAAGATACTTTCTTTATTGCTTAATTAAACGGAAAAAGAGAATTATAGATTCTATCTAAGGCAATTATTTATATTGAAAACTAACTTTGAGGAAATATGATACAATAAGCATTGAAACTTACCACACTCAAATTAAATAATTTCAAAAATTATACGGAAGTCAATATGCGCTTCAATTCCGATGTCAATATTATTGTAGGAAACAATGGTAGCGGCAAAACGAATCTACTTGATGCAATCTACATGCTAAGTTTTTGCAAAAGCAATTTTCAACATCTGGATTCATTATTGGTGAATCACAAGCATGATTATTTCCGAATTGCAGGTAATTTTGATGGTCAAGTTGACAAAACCAAAGTATCCATTTCATTTAATAAACAAAAGAAGAAACTCATTCAGGTTGGAGAGAAAAAGTTGGTTAAGTTATCTGATCATATTGGACAGATCCCATTAGTCTTTATAGGTCCACGAGATATTCAACTTATTTTTGACGGTAGTGCTGAGCGCCGAAAGTTTCTGGATTCAGGAATCAGTCAACTCAATAGAACATATCTGCAGCAGTTGGTCCTGTACAATAAAATTCTACTTAGGAGAAACACTTATCTCAAATCTTGCCTACCGCACACGTATGATAAAGCAATTGTTGAAAGTTTTAATGAGCAACTACTAGCTCCGGCTCAATTGTTACATACCGAAAGAGCTAAGTTCATCGAGATATTTACATCTACTTTTGAGGCGTCCTATCATACACTTTCTGGTGGAAATGAAAAGGCCTCTTGTCAATATAGAAGTCAGCTTGATAAAGACATCTTCCAAAATTTACTAGAAGATTCGTTTGAAAAAGATTTGGTATTGCAACGCACCACTACTGGTATCCATAAAGATGACCTTGTCTTTTTACTCGACGAGAAATCGTTAAAGAAGTATGGATCGGAAGGGCAATTAAAAACCTATCTACTAGCTTTGAAATTATCCATGTGGGCAGAGCTAAATAAGAAAGCCAATGAGACTCCTCTTCTTTTACTAGATGATATCTTTGCAAAGTTGGACAGCCATAGAGTCAAAAATTTACTTTACTTTGTTCGCGAAGAATGCAATGCGCAGGTTTTTATTTCTGACACGCATTTGTCCAGGGTACCCGATATACTATCAGAACTAAATATGAACCATACTGTGTTTTCTATTCAAAATAACGAAGTGAATGAACAAGAATAAGTCTGGAGATCGCTCACTTGAATCCTTATTGAAAGACTTTGTCAAACGAAAGCCTATTGCGAAAGGCTACAATCAAGTTGATATTCAAAAATATTGGGCTGACGAAATGGGGACAACAATAAACAAGTATACGCAGTCTATCAAGTTAAGGAACGAGACTGTCTCAATTAAGATCAATTCCATTCCTCTACGAAGTGAACTACAGTATAATAAAGACAAACTCCTGAAGTTGTTACAACAGGAGTTTGGCTACGAAAAGATACAGGACATTAGAATTTACTAAGCTCTATTCTGCACTTTCTTTATTTTCTTTTTGCCTTTTGTTGTTGCTGCTTTAGCAATCGCATTCTTCATATTGACAACTCCTCCTGTTACAGATAATGTGCTAAAGTTCACAATTTCACCAGTTCCAGGTTGCTTTACATTTGTGTTATGTGGCGATGCACTTTCCATAATAATGGATCTTACTTGTTCTGCTTTCAAGGTAGGGAAATATGAACGGAGCACTGCTGCAACACCTGCTACGACTGGAGATGCCATACTCGTACCTTGAATAGCACGATATGTATCATCGGGTGTAGTAGAGTATATGGACACACCTGGAGCAAAAATATCAACATTCTCAGCTCCATAGTTAGAAAAAGTAGCAGGTAAATCCTCACCCGTCTTATAAGATAGAGCACCAACTTCTAGCCAGTTTTTGGCTTTCTTTTTCTTCCAAAATAAAAACCCTTTTGCCTTTTCATATTTGTCGTTAGGGAAATTGTCAGTGGTATCATTGTTTTGATGGCTATTACCTGCAGCATGGACTAGAAGTACATCATTTTTAGCTGCATATCTTACTGCGTCATCAACAACACTTTTCTCCCATGCATGACCTTTGCCGAAACTCATATTGATGATACTCGCACCGTTATCAACAGCATACCTAATCGCATTTGCAACATCTTTGTCATGCTCATCTCCGTCAGGTACAGTCCGAATAGACATCAGACGCACATTAGACGCGACACCTTCAGAACCTATTTTATTGCCTCTTATAGCTCCAACAATGCCAGCGACATGGGTACCGTGAAATGGATCTGGTCCTTCAACATCATTATTGCCGTAATATCGTTCTTCTTGATTTTGGTAATTATCCCCAATAATTGGTCTTGATTTAAAATCAGGGTTGTAGTGAAAATTAGCTTGAGACTTAAAGTAATCTAAGCCGTTGCTCACTTCGTCATCAACAATTTCTTTGAGATTTTCAAAATCAGGTGCTTCTCCATTTGTTGCGCTATAGCCATCAACCATCTCTACAAGCGCATCCTTAAATTGCGGAGGTATTTGTAGGTCAGTTGTATCAAAAAATTCATTGTCCAACTGGATATTCCCGAATTTATCGATCATAGAATCGAACAATCCTCCGATAATTGTTCGTTGTGATTCAATTCCATCCAAATTTGCTTGTGCTTCAGCTCTTTTCGACTCAACTTCTTCTTTGTACTCTAAGTATTTATTGTATTTCGCTTTTTGATCTTTGGTCAGCAATGCTGGATTTGCATCTTTAAATTTACTTCTATATTTTACATATAAACGAGTTACCTCTAGTGTCTCACCATTGACGTTGGTTCCATCTGCATTCCCAATAAAATTCCAACCATGAACATCATCGACATAGCCATTCTTGTCATCATCAATATTATTACCAGGTATTTCATCGCTGTTGATCCAAATGTTGTCAGCTAGATCTTCATGCTGGATATCAACACCTGAATCAATGATGGCAACAACCACTGGAGTAGACGATCGCGATGACAAACTTGCATAAGCGTCCTCAGCTTGAATCTTATTGTGATACCAATCTTTTGATGGTGCTTGAGCTGATACTAAAAACGGAATAGTGAGTAAGGCAAAAATTTGGAAAAATTTCATGTTCATTATTTATTTGAATGTAGGCTTGTTACGATATAAAGACGTTTACCATCTAATAAGTAACAATGTGTGCTCAAAACAACAAAAAATATGCGAAAAGTTGATTGTTATTGTAGTTTTAAGCTTTAATTAAATGTATCCTAAATTACCTATGAAGTACTTCTTAACTTTACTATTGATTACGTCCATTTCATTGGGATTCTCACAGAGTAGATTTTTAGGTGTTTCTGGAGGCGGATCGCTCTATTCTGGTGATCTCAATCCTGTTAACGTTGGCGATAGAAGACAGAACATTGGATCGGCTTTCGGCATCTCTTATAGACAGGGATTGACTAATAAATTTGGATTCAGATTGATGCTTTCGAGAAATAATATAGAGGCAGCAGACTCTTTGAATCAAATACCCGTAGATGGATTTACTTTTCCCTTAACGCTTGTGCAAGAAGCGACAGTCAATAGGGCTGTGCGCAACTTGAGTTTTCAAAATACGATTACAGAATTTGCTTTATTGCTGGAATACAAACCAGTAAGCATTGGAAAATTGGATGTTATCCTTTCAGGAGGACCTGCATTGTATAGACACAATCCAAAAGCAATTGACCCAATAACAAGGTCGTCTGCAAATCCGATTTTAGTTGAGTTACAACCTTTACGAACTGATGGAGGAGGTTTTGATGATGTCTATAGTTTATTTCAGTTTGCTGTGCCATTAGGTATTCAATTGCATTATGCATTGACAGATAAGCTATCAGTTGGAATTGAATTTATACGACGAATTACGGTTACAGATTTTCTAGATGATTCTTCTAGTGCAACATATGCTCCCTGCGCAACAATTGCTTCAATATCTGGACCTGTAGGAGAGCGACTTGCTGACCCATCAGCATTTGGTAGTGCTTTGCCTGTTCCTTTGGATGCCAGGCCCTGTAATAATCCTACTAATACTACGATCATTAGGGGAAATCCAAACAACAATGACTATTATATGAGCGGGACTATTTCGGTATGGTATCGAATGCCCGGCGGTTCTAGTAGAGGTGGCAAGAAGGGAGTGGGGTGTCCGTTGCCTTATTAGGTGTCAGGTGTGAGGTTTTCTTTTCTGAGGTATTAGTTGAAGTGAAGTCTTTGAATACTAAAAATATTGAGTATTTGTTTTGATTATAATTGGCCACGGATCCATTGAGTCTGCAATTTGGGAAACCTTTTATATAATAATAGATCGAGAGAAAGGAGGCTTTAATGTAAGTTCTAAATTTCTACTGAGGCAAAGGACACATTACATCTAGCAGTTAGAAGAAAGAATTCAGAGCTTTAAAACTAGGCTATAAAAAAAGGCATTCAGCTTGTGCTGAATGCCTTAATATATTAAACTATTATGTTTTAGTCATCTAAGTGATAAGTTGCTTTGAATACAACAGCAGCTAAAGCACCACCAAGTAAACATGCAACTGCAAATACCCAAATATTTGACCAGCTTGTCATTTCTGCAATAGAAACTCCAAGACCAACAGCAGGGTTAAATGCTCCTCCTGAAATACCTCCAAGACCATAAGCCATTGCTGTTACTGTAAATCCAATCGCAAGACCATAGAAAGAATTGCCTTCGTTAGATTTTGTAGTTGCAGTATTCAGAACTACCCAGACCAAAGCAAAAGTACCTAGTAACTCCGCAACAAAAGCAGCAGCAACTCCAGGACCTCCAGCAGCGCCAAATGCACCAGCTGTGTTCGCACTATGATCAATTCCCAATACGCTAGTTGCTACAACTGCAGCTAAAGCAGCACCTGCCAACTGAGCAATAACATAAGGAACAAAATCTGCAACTGACATTGCACCTCTGATTAAGGCACCTAATGATACAGCTGGGTTGTAATGACCACCAGATATATGTCCACCTGCGTAAATCATTACCATTAAAGATGCACCAATAGCAACAGGTGCCATAACTCCACCTTTAGCTACTGCTACAACAACAGTAAGTACCAAAAAGAAGGTACCGATAAGTTCAACAATATATTTTCCCATAATGTTAATTAGTTAGTTTTTATAAAAGATTCAATATATAAAAAATTTCTATATGTAATACGCATTAAGTCAATTAATCGTAAAATACCTTAACATAAGCTTAAGACGGAATAACAGCCTGTGGGTAACTGTTTATACGAAGAGATTACCTAAAATTTGATAGAATTTGGTGTGTCGAATTAAATTTATTTAATACTGAAATGTAGTAGTTGTTCAACATCTAATAAATGCCTACAATTGCTGGATAAGTTTTACACTTAATGTTTATTTGTCTATAATTCCTTCAAAAATCCAGTTAGCCAATGCTTGTCTATTTTCTTTCAACAATAATCTGGCATGATCCTCTGTATTTTTGATGTTGGCCAATTCAATGTAAACTGCGGTAGGCAAGGTGTTTCTAAGCATGAAAAGACCTCTATCTTTTACAAATCCTTTATAACCTCGATTTTTTTGATACTTGTCATACTTCGCTTTGAAAGTTTGTTGTAGGTTTTTAGCAAGTGACAGGCTGCTTTTGCTGTGTTTGTAGTGGTAGAAATAAACATCCTGTCTCTTACTTTTACTTTGAGAATCAACATGGACCATAACAGCCTTTTGATTTTTGTATCCTTTCTTTTTGTAGGAATGGTACAAGTCATTGATCACTTTTGCTCTGCTTGCCAGTCTGGACAGTTGGTTACGAGAGATACTGATGTTTCCTAAATATTTTTCATCATTGTCACATCGCAGGATTTTGTCATCTCTTATGCCTTCAGACTTATCTTGTACAATGATTTCTACTTGGGCGCCATGTTGTAGGAGATTTTTAGCTACACGCAAAACGACATCATAGGCATATTCATCTTCACATATTCTGGTAGAATAGCCTTGGTAGCTAGCACCTGGATCAGGGCCACCATGGCCACTAACTAAATAGAATACCTGATCTTTTAAACTATTGTCAGCTAGTTTTACTTCTTTATACTTATCTCCAAACAATGCAATATCAAGTGATTCAAGACTATTTGCTTCTTCTTTCTTTGGCTCAATTGGTTTTATGGATTCTGTATCATTAGCACAGTGCAATTCATGATACGGCACCCACAAAAGTTTTGATTCTGTAAAATGACTTTTTCTTATTTCAGCATTCTTCAAAGCTTCATTGTATTCTTTAATCCTTAATGCTTTATCCCAGTTATCTTCGCCGATGGTCGAACGAATGCTTTTGCCATTGTATTTGTAGATGAAGACTGGAAGGGTGTACTGCACACCTTCTTTCAGGTATGAGGCAACATCCAACTTATTCATTTTATAAAATGCCTTAATATTGCATGGCTGGTCAGCTAACTGATATCTCCTCAATAGCGAAAACACGCCATCACCAGGTAATGCCGTTACTTGGTGCTGAGAAATTGTTTTATCCGGCGGATCTATCGGAGAATGTAAAACAAGGAGTAAGTTTGCAAGAATTAGTAGACTTGAAAACATGTATAATCGATTTAGGAATTCAAATATACATTAAAAATAAGGATAATATATAAAATAAACAAAACCAGATAGTTACTTAATTGAAAGCCACAAATCAAATATTACATCTTCTTTTTCATCAATTTAAGCTAGAAAGTAAAAGTCCTCACCTGATTGCTGCTAATATCTTGTACGTTGTCACAATCATTTTTATTATTTATCGCATTTTCAATCAACTCTCGCCGCCGACATGGGTAGCAGTTTTCTGGATCGTTTTCATGTTTACCTCCATTAATGCAACAATTCACAGTTATTCAAATGAACAAGGCAAGTCGATTCTTTTCTATTACAGCATTATGAATCCGTTTGCTCTTTACATTTCAAAGGCAATATTCAATTTTCTTGTCATTCTGCTTTCATCTGGTCTGGTCTACCTCTTTATGACTCTTTTTTTAGAAAGTCCAGTTGTAGACCATTTGATGTTATTAAACACCTTGGTTCTATCCAGTTTGGCAGTGTCAATCATTTTCAGTTTTACCTCCGCAATTGCTGTACATACTCAGATAAGGCATACTATGATGACTTTGTTGAGTCTCCCTCTCATCATTCCAGTAATAATGATAGCAGTAAAATTAAGCTTGATTTCCGTAGAATTTTTAATTGATGATGGTAGCAGTGGAGACTATGCAATTTTAATCGGTATTAACCTGATAATGTTGGGTATTGGAAGCTTTTTATTCCCATATTTGTGGCGATCATAATCATACTGCATGAGCTGGTGGAAGCTACTTAGTGTTTTACTGTTGACATATGTCATTATCGCAGGTTTTGTCGTTCCCCTAAAACCTGGAATAGCATTAATTACCCCTCAGTCGACGACTTCTGACACAGTTTTACAATTATCCGTTGAAGGTTACAACACCCATTTCGAATCAGCTAAAGAATCAATGCAGGTATGGTTAAAAATGGATTCGATATATGGAATTAGAGCAGAACAATTACATGTAAAAAATGAGAATTTGTTAGAAGCAACATTCACAATTGGTTCTATAGCTAATGAATTTGTTGATGCCACTTTGTATGTGGTGAATGATGTAGACCAAACTGCCTTATTACCTTCCGCTATTCGAATCACATCAAGTGGTCGACAAGCTGTAAATCCAACGCTTCAACAAATACCATACGATAAACTTCAAACAAAACAAGGCTTTTTATTCCCCTACAGGGAAATCCTCAATGAGACAATACGGAATACTTTTTTCCATGTTGCATTGTGGATGGCAATGTTTGCCTTACTGATTGTTGGCCTGTATAACGGGGGACAATATTTGAGAACAGGTGATATACTGTACGATTCAAGGGCTGCATCGTTTAACATGATCTCGATTGTTTATGGATTGCTTGGTCTAGCTACGGGTTCTGTTTGGGCAAAATATACTTGGGGAACTTGGTGGACAACTGATATCAAATTAAACATGGCTGCTATCACGATGTTGATTTATGTAGCCTATGCCATATTGAGATCATCCATGGATGACATTGACAAACGGGCAAAACTCTCGGCGCTATATAGTTTGTTTGCATTTGCAGCAATGATACCTTTATTGTTTGTTTTTCCTCGGATGAGTAATGTGATTAGTCTACACCCTGGTAATGGTGGGAATCCTGCCTTGGGAAGTGAGGATATGGATAATACCTTGCGTATGGTGTTCTATCCGGCAGTTATTGGTTTATTTTTATTTGGTAGATGGATTGCAACGATACGAACTCGGATTGAAATATTATTTTACAAAAAATCTAGATTGGAATGAAAAGACTAACCATACTCGCTTTGTTTTTAATTATTTCCAATTGTATTCAAGCACAACAATCTGCTGACTTTCTCAGGAGTACCGGTAAGATATATTCAGTTGTTGTTGCTTTAGTCATTATGTTTTTGGGAATTGTATTTTATGTGTGGAGGCTTGACAAAAAAGTAAAACAACTTGAAGAAGATTGGAACAATTAAAATATATTGTGTAAAGGTTTTAACAACATAACCAGACCCTCATGAAGAAATTAACCGAACCCAATTTTTACGAAAGTGTCATGCTCAATTTTGATAAGGCAGCAGACTTAACAAAACATCCGAAAGGCTTGCTTGATCAAATTCGAGAATGCAACTCTGTTTATCAAATGCGCTTCCCTGTGAAAATGGGAAATCAGTATGAAGTTATTGAAGCCTATCGAGTACAACATAGTCAGCACCGTTCTCCAACAAAAGGTGGTATCCGTTTTTCAGACCATGTCAGTCAGGATGAAGTCATGGCCTTGGCGGCTTTGATGACATTTAAATGTGCCATTGTAGATGTACCATTTGGTGGTGCTAAAGGTGGAGTAAAGATTAACCACAAAAAATACAACCGAGATCAACTAGAAAAAATAACCAGAAGATATACCGTTGAGTTAATCAGAAAAGGTTTCATAGGTCCAAGTGTTGATGTACCTGCGCCTGATTATGGAACAGGTGCTAGAGAGATGGCTTGGATTCTTGATACGTATAGAACATTTGCAAAAGAAGAAATAGATGCAATTGGCTGCGTCACTGGCAAACCAGTTAATCAGAATGGAATCCGTGGCAGAACAGAAGCTACAGGCAGAGGTGTATACTATGGTGTCAGAGAATTACTGTGCCAGGAAAAGGAGATGAAAGAGATTGGTCTAACAAAGGGTATAGCAGGTAAGACTATGGTGATTCAAGGTTTAGGAAATGTTGGTTCCTATACTGCGAGTATCTCTGTGAATGAAGGAGATGTAAAGGTAATTGGGATTGCGGAGTACGATGGTACTATTTATAACCCCGATGGAATCAATGTGCAAAAACTGATCAGTTATAAAAAGGCTAAAGGAAAAGTCAGTGGATTCCCAGGAGGTAAATTATTGACTGGTAAAGATGATTGGTTGAAAATCAAATGTGATATTTTGGTGCCTGCTGCATTGGAAAGCCAGATTCATATTGGTAATGCCAAAAAAGTAAAAGCCAAGATAATTGCGGAAGCTGCCAACGGGCCTGTAACAGCCAAGGCTGAAGAAATACTTCATAAAAAAGGAGTGATTATCATACCTGATATGTATTTGAATGCAGGTGGTGTGACGGTTTCATATTTTGAATGGTTGAAGAATTTATCACATATGCGCTTTGGCAGAATGGATAAGCGATTTAATCAAAATACTTATCGGAACCTGGTCAATATGGTAGAGAAAATGACCGGCAAATCAATCTCTAAGGCTAATAGGCAACTATTAACCAAGGGTGGTGATGAAATTGATTTGGTCAGAAGTGGATTAGAGGAAACTATGATAAATGCATTTCATAATATAAGAGATGTTAAGAATAGAAGGAAAAAAGTAAAGGATTATAGATCTGCAGCATTCATCAATGCTATTGACAAAATTGCAGGTGATTATATGATGATGGGAATATTTCCATAATTGGGATGCTTAGGATAAATGAAACCATCATGATGCATTCGTTCGGATAATTCTTTTCTCAGATTGGTATGTTTTATGAGAAATACATTCTGTTTAAATAATCCTTCGCATCCATCGTAAACTATACTAAGTGCAAACTTGTCCCGTAAAATGCCAATTAATACATACTACGTATATAAGATTAACCTCATAAGAATGCATTTGACTATTAAGAGACAGATTATTTTTCACTGGTTTCTAAGAAAAAGTAAATATATATGTGATCTTTAAAGGGGTGCATCTACAAAATCAGAACCTGTACGTTTGATACATAAATGCATTACTATTTTGTACGAATACATTATTAACCAAATAAATTATAATAATTAATTATCTAATATGAAAAAACTGTACACGATTCGCGGATTTGCGGTGTGGCTCCTTACTGTGGTCTCCATAGCCGCTTATACGCAAGTAAACGTAACGGGAACAGTGACTGATCAAAACAACGATCCAGTCATTGGAGCATCTGTTATTGTAAAAGGAACTACAATCGGAACTATAACTGACCTTGACGGCACATTTCAATTGAATCAAGTAGCTGAAGGTTCTGAAGTAGAGATTTCCTACTTAGGATATCGGACCCAAGATTTGACTGTCGATCAAAGCAATAATCAATTGGCAATTGTTATGTCCGAAGATCTCAACAAATTGGACGAAGTTGTGATTACCGGATTGGCAACGACCGTCAAGCGTAAAAACTTAGCAAACTCAGTTGCCAGAATCGACGCCAACGAATTGACAGGTGTAGTGCCTCAATCTAATCTTGAAAGTGCACTTTATGGTAAATTCAAAGGTGCTGAAATTCGGGCAAACTCAGGTGCACCTGGAGGAGGCTTGTCATTTAGATTAAGAGGTACGACTTCTATATCAGGGTCTTCGCAGCCCTTGATCATTGTTGATGGTATCTACTTAGATAATTCCTCGATTCCTGCAGGATTGAATATTGTTTCTGCGGCAGCTGGTGGCGGTAGTACATCCAATCAAGATAACCCATCAAACAGGTTAGCAGATTTGAATCCTGATGATATTGAATCTGTAGAAATATTGAAAGGAGCATCAGCCGCGGCTATTTATGGCTCAAGAGCTTCTGGTGGTGTTGTCATTATCACAACGAAAAGAGGTGATAACGGTAATACTAAGGTGAATATATCTCAATCTTTCGGTCAGACTTCGCAGCTTAATTCACTGGGTATTAGACAATGGACAGAAGAGAGAGTATTGGGTTCTAATTTTGCTGGAGATATTGAAAACTTCAGATCAGCTGTTGCATCAGGAGGCTTAAACAATTTCGAGGAATTGCTCTATGGAAATAATGGCGCGTTATTTAACACGAACCTAAGTGTAACTGGTGGTAATGAAAACACCAAATTTTACATTGGAGGTTCATTTAAAGATGAAGAGGGTATTGTACAAAATACTGGGTACCAAAAAATATCAGGCCGTATAAATGTAGATCAAAAAATATCTGATGTTTTTGATGTAAAAGTATCCACAAACTATATCAATTCTTCTGCCGATCGTGGTTTCTTTAACAATGACAACTCTGGTACTACTCAGGGAATTTCATTTACATCGACTCCAGCTTGGGCAGATTTAGAAGCAAATGATGCAGGTGTTTTCCCAGCAAATCCTTTTGCACCATCTAATTTTTTAGAGACTGCAGCACTTGTTACTAACAATGAAGCTGTAAATCGTTTCTTAGGTGGAGGTACACTTAATGCAAAGATTTTTCAAAATGTAAACTCATCTTTGAAAGCAACATTTAGAGGAGGAGTTGATTTTTATAATTTGAGTACAACGGCACTCTTCCCTAATACACTTCAATTTCAAAGAGACGGAGCAGGACTGAATGGAGTGTCTGTACAAGGATCTACAAGAAATCTGAATACGAATTTAGCAGCCTTTCTGGTGCATAATTATTATACAGATGGTGGTATCGGTTTTACTACTTCTGTAGGTGTCACTCAAGAAGATTTTAACAGAAATACAATACTTGGTGAAGCTTCTGATCTAATTGGTTCTCAAACAAATCTAGACCAGGCAGGAAATAGAAATGTCACACAAGGCAGGCTGATCCAGCAGGATAAAGGATTCTTTGTTCAAGAAGAAATCAACTACAAGGATCAGATTATTGCTACCGTAGGTTTAAGAGGTGATAAGTCTTCGAACAATGGAGATGTCAATCAATTGTTCTACTATCCTAAAGCAAATGTTGCAGTTAATCTGAGTGAGTTTGACTTCTGGGATAGCGGGAGTCCTATTTCACAATTAAAAATAAGAGCTGCATATGGTGAGTCCGGAAACTTTGCTTCTTTCGGGTCTAAATTCACAACCCTGCAGTCTACAATCGTTAATGGTAGAGCAGGTGTTTTTACGCCAGGTTTATTGGGTAATGCAACTGTTGGTCCTGAAAGACAAAAAGAATTTGAGATTGGTGCAGACTTTGAATTCCTTAATCGGTTTTCTATTGATGCAACATATTACATTAAGTCTGTAGAGGATTTATTATTGAATGCTGATGTGCCTACCTCATCTGGATTTTCTTCTCAAGTTACGAACGCAGCTAGGTTGCGTAACAGGGGATTTGAGATTGGTGTCAATCTTGGGGTATTAAATACAAAAGATCTTAATTGGAATTCGAGATTTAGTTTCTGGACGAATGATGCTGAAGTAACAGAGTTGTTGGTTCCTGATTTTACCACAGGTGGTTTCGCAGATTTCTTGGGTAACTTTCTTATCAAAGAAGGCTTTAGTCCGACAACAATTATAGGTGTTGCGCCTGAAGCCGATCGTGATGTTTCAGTAAATGGAGGCGAACCAAGTCTTAAGGTGTTTGGAAATGCTGAACCAGATTTTCAATTGTCATGGTCAAATGATTTAACGTTTAATGATCTTAGCTTGTCATTTTTATGGCACTGGAAGCAAGGTGGTGATAACATCAATTTATCTACGTTATTATTTGATTTGAATAATACAACTCATGATTTCGATGACTTTACACTTGATCCTTCAGGTGAAATGTCTAATGGCGATTTCAGACTAGCTAATTTGGGTAGCAATACAGATCCTTATATTGAAGATGCTGGTTACATAAGGTTAAGAGAAATTGGTTTATACTACAGACTTCCGCAAGATTTATTAGGAGATATTGCCAGACTTACTGTTGGTGTTTCAGGTAATAATCTGATTAATATTTTTGATTATAACAGTTATGATCCTGAAGTATCCAATTTTGGTGGCAATGGTTTGTCAACTGGAGTAGAGGTAACACCTTTTCCATCTGCAAAGCGTTTTGATTTTCACATTAAAGCGAGCTTCTAATCATTTTTCAACTTAAAATGAATTAAATAAAATGAAACATATAAAATATATAATATTATCAGTTTTGCTCCTTCCTTTTGTCAGTTGTGACATTGACGATGCCCCTAATCCAAATGGTTCTTCAATAGCAGAGTTTGATGCTGATGCCTCACAAAGTGCATTGCAAACTCTTGTTACAGGTATGGAAGATTTACTTAGACAGGAGATCGGATTTTACTACGATGTCGTCTCTATAGTAGGTAGAGAATATTACTTTTTTACTGGTTCTGATCCACGTTTTACTGGTGAAGTATTGGGTAGAGGAGATTCACAATTAGATAATGCTGGATTCTATGGGACAAGACCATATTTGGGAAGATACAGAACAGTAAGGACTGCGAATGTATTGATCGACGGAGCCATGAATTCTTCCTTGCTTACAGCGGAACAAGTAAATGGATACCTTGGATTTGCAAGGACTTTCCAAGCATACGAATTATTACTTGCAGCAAATCTTCAATTTCAAAATGGAATCAGAATTGATGTTAGTGATCCAGATAATCTAGGGCCTTTTGTCGGTTATGATGATGCCTTAGCTTCTATCCAAAGTTTGTTGGATGAAGCCCAAGGTAATTTGAATGCAGCAGGCACAGCTTTCCCATTTAGCCTTTCAGCAGCCATGTCAGGATTTGACAATCCACAGCGATTTGCAGAATTCAATAGAGGGATAGCAGCGAGAGTTGCACTTTATCAAGGAAACACTGCTAACGCATTGACCAATCTTGCTTCATCATTTATGAATATTGATGGCGACATGCAAGTTGGGGCCTTCAGATTTTATTCTTTAGCAGGTGGTGATTTTGGTAACACCTTATTTAGAGTTCCAAATCAAGCGGATGCGATTATCGCTCACCCTAGTTTCGTAGAAGATGCTGAAGCTGGAGATAGTAGATTGAATAAAGTCCAGCTTAGAGATTCTGGCACACTTACACTTGATGATTTAAGTGGTGACTATGACGTTGTCAGATACCAATCATTTTCTGATTTTGTGCCTTATATGAGAAATGAAGAATTGGTACTTATTTTTGCTGAGGCAAATGCATCTTCCAATGCAGGTGAGTCAGTAAGGGCAATCAATGCAGTCAGAAATGCAGCAGGTCTTCCAGATTATTCAGGTGGCATGGATGCTTCTTCTCTTATTGATGAGGTGTTGTTCCAAAGAAGATATTCCTTATTTGCTGAAGGTCACAGATGGATCGACCATAGAAGATTGGGAAGATTGGGAGAGCTGCCTTTGGATAGAGAAGGAGATGATGTGTGGGTTGAGTTTCCAAGACCAGTTTCTGAGGTAGGTAGATAATGTAATTGAAGTGTTTTAAACACTACTATATAATAGATTTAAAAAACGAGTTCATTTAGTTGGGCTCGTTTTTTTTATGCCCTCGAGAGGTGAAACACCTTCGACTCAGGTCAGTTTGTTAAAGCTTTGAAAACGAAGGGGGCCAATACGAGTCGTATAGGCACATACCCTAATTCAATTATTTGCAGAAATTCAAATCACTCAAAACTCTCAGCCAGAGGCTGATTACCCTTAAGGTGAAACACTCAACACCTGCCTACCGGCAGGCAGGTTGTCGACCAACGGGAGACTCACCTCCGACCTCTCTCACCATCCACCCAAGAGTTCCAAACACCAAACATGCGCATCGAAAATTCGAGATTATTGGCGTTGATGACCTCTGCTATTTCTTCGCGTGATTGTCTATTCCAGTTGACTTGTTCATCTGATAGATTTGCAAATCCAAGAGCAACTGATGATATGATTGCTGAATTTCTTTTTAAGGCTTCCAAATCTACTTTATCATAGGTGTCTGATGATGCGTGGTAATTAACACCATAATTAAATGGTTTATGATTGGCAACCAGATTACCCACACCTTCCAACATGAAATCGAAATTATCTGTACCAACGATAGGAACATCAAGGATTACTTTTGCACCCAATCCAGAAACAGGTTGCATGACTTTCTCTGTGATGGCTGCCATCTCAGGCCTGCCATTTGTAAAAAAACCAGTTATAGCGCCACTGCCTATATCTACTGACATAGCCATGATGTGTTTATCCAATTCGTCCTGATGGCTTTTGGTATAGCCCCATGAACCAAAGTAACCTTGTTCTTCTCCATTCCATAATGCAAAACGAATGGTACGTTTTGGTTTGATGCCAAGCTTTTTCATTTGTCTTGCAATGTCAATCATCATGGTAACATTGCAACCATTATCATTTGCACCTGTTCCTAATCCCCAAGAATCTAAGTGAGCACCAATCAACACATATTCATCTGGTTTTTCTGAGCCTTTAATTTCAGCGATCACATTATGACTAATGCTTTCTTCTGTCGTTACTGCATCCAATGTGACGTCAAAATCCAATTCACCTCCGTCTCTCAAAATACGTTGGCAACGGTAAGCGTCTTCTCGTGCCATCACCAGATTGATTAGGCCATGATCTGGGCCATCTGAGGCAATAAATCTATACAACAATTTCTTTGGTCTCGAAGACATATTAATGATACCAGCAGCGCCTGCAGCAGCAGCTCTGGCGTCAATCATGGCAGCATCCGCATATTCTTTAAACAAGCCATCAACATTGAGACAGAGATCTGCTTCTACCAAGACGTAATTGCCTTTGACAGCATCTCCTGCTTTTTTGAAATCCTCATCTGTTCCATATCCAAGGTCGATAATAGATGCTTTTAATCCACCTTTAGGAGTTGGCTTTGAATAGTATTTGGCGACTACTTTAGGTGTAAAATGTGTAGCACCACTTATAGAGGCAATCGTTCCATTTTCAATCCAAAGTGAAGGTATTGTAAAGGCTTCTTTACGAGCAACAACTCCTGCTTCGTGAAATTTATTTAATGCCCAGTTAACAGATTGTTCATTTATCTCTGTACCAGTAACTCTACCTCCATAATAGTCACAGAGTTCTTGCAAGTCTTCTTCTATTGGGCTATCTGACAACATTGTCATGAGTAAGTCAGATGGGCTCTGTCTAACTGGAAGTTCTTTTTGAGCAGAACACGCAGGGATTAGAAAAAGTAATAGTGCGTAAAAGGTGAGATTTTTCATGATTTAAATTTTTACATATAATATAGAATTAAAGCTCTATATACAATTACAGCTCTCAGCTAAGTGTCTGACGATAGCTAGACAGTTACGTAAAAGTAGAACGCTTTCGACCCCACCTAACTTAGCAACGACTGCAACTTCATTGCAACTCCCATATCTCCATCAATTTTAATCTTTCCAGACATCACCGCTCCCATAGGATTCAAATCTCCAGCCAGTACGCGCTGAAAATCATCGAGACTTAAATTAAGTGTACAATCCGCTTCATTGTTATCCGCACTTACGACATTGGAATCACCTGTACCGTCAATAAATATTTGTTTCTCTCCAAAGTTAAATTTCAAACTTTTGCCAATTGCTCCAGCGCCAGTCGCTTTTTGGTGAAGGTCATCATAAATCTGAGTAAAATCAGTTTTATGTTCTCCGTTTCCATTAGATGATGGTGCTGCTACTTTCTTTCCATTTGATTTGTGCTTACTCTCTGCTTTATCATAAGACTTATCATCAATAATCATTTTCGCTAGAATCTCTCTCATGATTTCTGAAGAACCTCCGCCGATAGTACCGACTCTGACATCACGGTACATTCTTGCCATTGGATATTCTTCCATAAAACCATAACCGCCATAAAACTGTAAACATTGCGTTGCAACTTTCTCTGCTAGTTCTGTAGCTAATAACTTCGCCATACTACAGAGTTTGACATCGTAAATCCCATCTCCATACATGCGACAACAGTGATAGCTGAATGCTTTTAGTGCTTCTATCTCAGCTGCTAGTTGAGCAACCCGATGTCTCAATACTTGAAAACGATTGATTGGTCTGCCAAATGCTTCACGTTCTGACATATATTGTAGAGACAATTCGATCGCTTTTTCACATCCAGATACTGCTGCGGGAACAGCGCACAAACGCTCTAATTGTAAACCATTCATGAGGTAATAAAATCCTCGACCTTCTTCACCAATCAGATTCTCCTTTGGTACTTTAACATTATCAAAACTAAGTTCTGCAGTATCGGATGAGTGCCATCCTAATTTTTTCAATTTAGTTGCTGAAACCCCTTCCATCTTTTGTTCAATCACTAGAAGGCTTACACCAGCAGAGCCAGCATTTGGATCTGTTTTCACTACTGTGATAATAAAATCACCGTACACACCATTTGTAATAAATGTTTTTGATCCATTGACCAGATAGTGGTCTCCTTTGTCTTCTGCTCTTGTTTGAATGTTTTGAGCATCAGAGCCAGCACCAGGCTCTGTTATACCAATAGAGCATATTAAATCACCAGCAATGATACCTGGTAAATACTTCTGCTTTAAAATATCTGAGCCGTACTTAAGTACATATGGTCCTGCCATATATTGTGTTACTTGCTGAGTGATTGCAAAACCACCAGAGTTGGTTCTACCTAGCTCCTCATTAAAAACAACATCGTAGAAAAAATCCAGATTTGATCCACCATATTCTTCAGGATAACTCAAGCCGAGAAAACCCATGTCTCCCATTTTTTTCCAAATGTCTCTTGGTGTTCTGCGATCTTCTTCCCATTGGTCTATGTTTGGGATTGCTTCTTTTTCTAAAAATTGTCTGAGGCTTGATCGAAATAGTTCGTGTTCTTCGGTGAAATATTGTGATTGCATTTGTGCGTATTTTTTTATGGTTTCAAGGGGTTTAAACCCCTTGGACTTAATAATCTTTTTTATAATGAGTTTTATGCTTTCATGCCGCCGTCTATACGGATTTCTTGTCCATTTACATATGAGCTGCTACTCTCGCATAACCATGCGATGACATCGGCAACCTCTTCTGGCTGTCCAAATCGTTTCATCGGTATTTGAAATTTTATTTGCTCTGCTATAGCTGCACTTACTTCGGTATATGATCTTCCCATTGGTGTATCAATTATAGTTGGGCAAACAGCATTTACTCTGACATTGTATTTTCCATATTCTGCTGCCGCGGTTTTTGTTAGGCCAATGACAGCGTGTTTACTAGCTGCATAGGCAGCCATCATTGGGGCTGCAGCTATACCTGCTATTGAAGAGACATTGACAATCGAACCACCAGATTGTTGATTTTTCATTACCGCCAATGCTTCTTTCATGCAGTACCAAACTCCTGTTTGATTTATTGCAATAATCTTATGATACACTTCATCATTGTATTCATGGAAAAAACCTAGATCCCCACCAATTCCGGCATTGTTTACAACAGCTTGGATTTCTCCGTAATTTGCAACTATGGATTGAAACAATTGCTGAACCTGAGATTGATTTGACACATCGCACATAAGTGAACTTGCTTGCCCTCCAGCTTCAGAAATCATTTGTTGTGTTTCCTCCATGCCTTCTTCATTCCTGTCTGAAACGATGACTCTAAATCCTTTGGTGGCTAATAATTTGGCAGTCTCACGTCCAATACCTGATCCTGCTCCTGTAACAACTGCTACTTTATGACTCATATTTACCTGTACTTGATTTTAAAGTTTGTATAATTCTCTTTCTGGTTTCTTTTGGTTGAATGACATCATCGATTTCAAAATGAGTTGCCATGCTCATGGCTTTACCTCGTTCGTATGCTAAGGCAACCATTCGGTCATACAATTCATTTCGTTTTTCAATATCTGTAACTGCTTCCAGTTCTTTTTTAAATCCAAGTTTGACAGCTCCTTCCAGACCCATTGCGCCGAATTCACCAGAAGGCCATGCTAATGTTATATTAGGATAATGCATACTACCGCCGACCATTGCCATTGCACCTAAGCCATAGGCTCTACGAATCACTACTCCAATTAGAGGCACATCCAATTTAGCAGCAGCTACAAACAAACGCGAAGCATGCTTGACATTTCCTGTTTTCTCTGACTGTGGTCCGACCATGATGCCTGGTGTATCAACCAAGGAAACTATTGGTAGCTTGTGCACATTCACAAATTCTAGAAACTCCTTCATTTTAATTGCCGTTTCATAGGTAATGGCTCCTGCATCTACTGAAGGGTCATTTGCCACAACAGCTACAGGTAATCCTTCTATTCTAGCAAGGCTGGTCAATATACCGCTCCCATACCATTGTCGCAATTCTAAAACAGAATCTTGATCAAAAAGGGTAGTGATGACCTCTCTGATATCATATACTCGTTTCCGGTTTTCTGGAATGATGTATTGTAATGCTTCCTGATTAGACGCTGTCCAATCTTTAGCTTTTCCTTGAAAATAACTGAGGTATTTTTTTGCCTTATCAACAGCTTCGGATTCATTCTCTACTAATATATCAATCACGCCATTCTTCAAATGAATGTCATAGGGTCCAACTTCTTTAGGACCAACAACACCGAGTCCACCACCTTCAATCATTGCTGGACCTCCCATTCCTAAGGAAATAGTCTTGGTAGCAATAATGATTTCTGAGCTGCCTGCTAATGCAGCATTACCTGCAAAACAGTATCCGTTTACAATCGAAACTAAAGGCACTTTTCCGTTAAGGGCAGCAAATCGATTAAAAGTAGAAATATGCAGTCCAGCGATTGTTTGTTGATCTACATCTCCTGGTCTTCCTCCACCACCTTCAGCAAATAATATTGTGGGTAATTTATTTCGATGAGCGAGTTCTAAAACTCTATCCATTTTAAGGTGGTTCATCGTTCCCTGTGTGCCTGCTAATACGGAGTAGTCATATATAAGTACAGCACACTCTGTATTCTTTTCAAATGATGCACCATTGATTGTTCCTGTTCCTGCGATCAGTCCATCTGCTGGTGTTTTCTCGATAAGATCCTCTTTGGTTCTTCTGCTCAATTGGGCTGCTATAATAAAGCCTCCATATTCTTGGAAAGAATCTTTATCTATTAATAGTTCCAGATTTTCTCTTGCAGTGTTGTATTGTTTTGACTTTCGTTTTGCAGTTGCTTTTTCCCTGTTTACGTCAAGAAGGAATTCTCTGCGTTCTTCTAACTCCCTCAGATTATTATGTCCCAAAGCAGTATTGTCATTGGTAACTATGATGCCTAACTCTGATTCTAAAATCACCTGATAACTAAATAATGAATCGTCTTTTTTAATGATGTCACCTTCTGTTCTATGGACTGATTGTATGCGAATATTGTCAGGTGCAGTCAATGCATTCTCCATTTTCATCGCCTCAATAATGACAACATCATCTCCTTTGCGAAAGGTGTCACCTTCTTTGCAATCGATATTTATAACAATACCTGGTAATGGAGATTTTAATACTTTAACTGCCATTAATTTACATTTCTATACTTACTGGAATGGCATTGATGACGGAAACTCCACTTAATGCATCCACCAATTGATCATCAGCTAGATCATTGAAACTGACACCTGCTTTTGCTGCAGCAGTTTGCATTCGAATTCCTTCTCGATCGTGTCCCCAACCATGAGGAATGCTGATCGTGCCTTGCATAATTTCATCAGTAACTTCTGCTTCAATCTCTACTTCTGCGACTCGAGATTTGATGCGTATTTGATCGCCTGATTTAATGTTGTATTCTGCTGCATCTTTTGTATTTAGCATTGCGGTACAAGTATTCGGGCCTTTAATCATGCGGTGAATATTGTGCAACCACGAATTGTTACTTCTCAAATTACGTCTTCCTATTAACAAGAAAGGTGACTCCGTGTCCACTGTATCGTTTTGCAACTCCTTCAGTCCATTTGCATAAACATCAGGGAAAATATGCAGCTTACCATCGGTGGTTAACAGCCGCTTTGGCAACTGCGAATCCAACGGACCTAAATCAAGTCCGTGAGGATTTTTTTTCAATTCTTCAAGACTGAGTTTATGTGGGCCAAACTGCAATAGGAACTCGAGTTTTTGATCCATTGTAAATTCTTGTGACTCAGGTTTTTGTTCGCCAGTTTTTACTTCTCTATACTCTTGTATCTCTTTTTTTAACCTGGAGAAAATCTCCCAGTCAAATAACATTCCTTCTTCTTTTTCTACTGCTGCATCGCTATAGTTTGCTGTATTGTGTATTGCCAAATTGTGAAAACCTATAGGGTAGTGAGCTGTCTCCAAACCAGTTGCAGGCGGTAAGATGACATCCGCATGTCTCGTCGTTTCATTCAAATAAATATCGATAGATAACATAAACTCTAGTGACTCAAATGCTTCATCTAACTTCCTTCCATTGGGAACACTCAAGACAGGATTCCCACATGAGGTAATCATAGCTTTAATCTGACCTTCTCCTGGTTCTAGTATATCCTCAGCCATTGTTGCTGAAGGAAGCTCTCCTGCATATTCAGGAAGTTTCCTAACCCTACTGTACCATCTGCCAAAACGAGGAGCTGGATACTTTTTCGAAGTTACGTTGACTGCGGCATTTGCCAACATCGCTCCTCCTTCCTGGTCAAAATTGCCAGTCAGAATATTTAAGGTGTTTATGGCCCAGTGACACAGTCCTCCATGCTTGCTTGCAGAAACACCTAGCCTCCCATACATCACCGCTTTGCTAGCAGATGTAAACTCTACCATGAGTGATACTAATGTGTCAGCTGAAATTCCCGTATACGTAGATATTTTATCTATTGTGTAAGGAGATACTGCTTCTTGAATCTGCTTTATGTCTAGTTCATCAATAGAGTCTTTGAGGTGGTCTAGTACGATTAAGTCTTTTTCAATAACATAACGGATCATTCCTAGTAGTACATAAATGTCGGTCCCTGGCTTGACATAAATATGTTGATCCGCTTTTTCTGAAGTTTCTGTAAATCTTGGATCTATCACAACAATCTTTCCACCTCTTTCTTGTATTTCTCGCATCCTACCTCTGATGTCTGGAGCTGTCATTAAACTACCATTTGACACCATAGGATTACCACCCATAATTACCCAGTAGTCAGTTCTGTTGATATCGGGCACTGGAACACTAAGCCCATTTCCTAACATATAGTCAGCAGCAAGATGATGGCCAAGTTGATCAACTGATGTCGCTGAGTACCTATTTTTTGTTTTTATACTTCGAACAAAATCAGGAGAGAATAAACTTGTTCCCAAATTATGTACACTCGGATTACCTTGATAAACAGCTACTGCATCTTTTGTATGTTGAATTTGGACATCAACCAATGACCGGGCTGCAAATTTTATCGCTTCATCCCAATCTACAGTTTCCCATTTTCCTTCTTTCTTAATCAAGGGCTTTTTCAACCGGTCTGGATCTTCATGCAGGTCTTTAAGACTAACAGCCTTTGGACAAATGTGACCCCTACTGAAAGTATCAAGTTCATCACCTTTTATGGATAAGACCTTGTTGTTTTCAACTTTTATTTCCAGACCGCAAATGGCCTCACATAAATTACACGTTCTGTATTTAGTCTCTATTGCCATAATTATGCGTTTGATTCGTTCATAATATCTTTCAAAGTATTGAGAAATCCCATTCTATCCTGCGCTAAATGTTCTAAGCCATCAACATACAATGTAATTCCACTTATATAACTACTCATTGGACTAGATAAAAAGACAACAGCATTGGAAACATCCTCCACTGTTCCAAAGCGGCCCATTAGATTAGCCTTTTTACCTTCTGAAAACATTTGTTGAATTCTTGGATGATACGTATCTAAACCAGATGACTCAATCGTTCCTGGGGCAACTGCATTCATTCTAACATTATGCTCGGCCCATTCCATTGCCAGAGATTTTGTCATGTTTTCAACTCCAGCTCTTGCTGCACCTGTATGTGACATCCCAGGAAAACCTCTAAACACATTTGCCGTAATGTTAACAACAACACCATGCTGTTGTTCCTTGAAGAAGGAAAGAAACATTTGTTTAGTAACAAAGAAAGTTCCATTGAGATTATTATTAATCACCGCAGCCCAGCCATTGGTAGACATTTGTTCGGCTGGTGCAGGAAATTGTCCTCCCGCATTATTGATTAGTATATCCAGTTGTCCTGCTTCTTGCTTTATGTATTCTGCTAATTGTACCACCTCTTCTACTTTGCGAATGTCACAAGCCTTTGCCAGACATGTACCAAATTCAGATAAGGATTCACTAGCCTTTAACAACATCTCTTCTTTACGAGAACTGATGCATACGGTTGCTCCCAATTGTAAAAAGTGCTTTGCTATCGCATAACCAATACCACTTCTACCACCAGTTACCAAAACCACTTTATCCTTAAATAACTCTTTGCTATATCCTATCATAAATTATTATCGATTTTTACGAACCAGTCCAATTCGGTTTTCTTTTTTCTCTAAATGCTTTTAATCCTTCTTGACCATCAGCACTGGCAATTGTTTGTTGCAACATATCAAACAGATAAGCATGCTGTGCACCAGTAGGACGAATATGCTGATATGCTTTCAATCCATTGCTTATAGCAGTAGGGCTGTTTTGCTTGATTTCTTCGCATATGGTATCTACTCGTTGTTCGATTTCTTCTGCTGCACAAACTTCTGTAACCAAGCCAAATGTTTCTGCCTCTTTTACAGGTAAATTATAAGCTCTGATGCACCAATCAATAACTTTGCGTTCTGGCATCACTTTCAACAATGCTTGCATAACTTGAAAAGGGTAGAGTCCTCGCTTCACTTCAGGGAGTCCAAATTTTACATCGTCTTGCGCTATCACAATGGAGGCGCCTGCAAGAAAAAAGAAGCCTCCTGCATAGACATCTCCAGTTACGACAGTAATCGTCGGTTTATGTATGTTGTTAAATAATTCTCCGATTAAAATATCTTCTTTTGGTTTGGGAATGGTGGAATCGTTTTCTTCTATGATACCGGCCATTGCTTTTAGGTCAGCTCCAGCACAAAAGACATTCCCCTTTGCTTTGAATACAATCACCCAAATGTCAGAAGACTCATATGCATACTGCATCGCATATGCCAATTCATTGACCAGTTGAGGATGCAAGGCATTCTTCTTTCTCTCTCTGTTTAACGTCAAGGTGAGCACGTGATCCTTTTCATCTACTAAAAGATAAGCGAACGTTTCTGACTTAATGGATTCGACTTGTTGTTTAGTATATATATTCATTCAATTGTTTCTATACTTATCAATTCGGTACCTGACGAAATGTTTTGTCCTTCAGCCACAAATACTTCTTTTACGATACCATCTTCAATAGCTGAAATGGTGTTTTCCATTTTCATTGATGTCAATATAATGACTGGACTACCTGAAGATACTTTATCACCTTCTTTTACTAAAACAGAAATTACTTGCGATGGCATTGGCGCTATATAAGAGCCTTTATTCGATTCGGTTACAAGTTGAGGTAACCGTTCTTTTTGTTTGACATGAATCGGTCCTGCTTCAGGATGATGTACATATATGTCCTTTCCTAGATTGACTATTGAGAATTTTTTTCTAATTCCATTGACAGCAAATTGGACAAGTTCACCATTGGAATTATAGTCCGTAATGTCAAAACTTTCACCACCCATTGTCACTACCATTTTATCAGCTTCTACTCTATACTGAAGTTTATAGTCTACTTCAGAAATTTGATAAGAATCACTTTGATCTTGATAAGGACTATTTCGCCAACCAGATGGAAGATGTTTTAATATTGTACGCTTCTCTTTTCGACTTTGTAAGGCGTGAATAGATGCAGCAACAAGGCTCTCTTCTTTCTCATGTTCTGCAATGCGCTGAGATGAAGTCGTATTCATTTCTTCTTGAATGAAATGCGTATCGTAACTACCAGCTTTAATTTTTTCATGCTTCATCAAATCACGCAAAAACCCTTGATTGGTTGTAACGCCAAGACAAACCAATTGCTCTAGCACATATTTCATTTTACTGATCGCTTGCAAACGATTATCAGCATGCACAATCAATTTAGCTATCATCGGATCATAAAATATACTAATCTCACTACCTGATCCAACTGAAGTTTCCAATCGAAATCCGTTTAGCTCAGGTGCGTTAAAGTGATGAATGATTCCTGTTTCAGGTAAAAAATTATTTTCTGGGTTTTCAGCATATAATCGTAATTCAATTGCATATCCATTGCGAGGAATATTGGCTTGTTCAAATTGTAAAGGAACACCCATAGCTGATTCGATTTGCATCTGCACTAAATCCAATCCTGTAATCTCTTCTGTTACTGGATGTTCCACTTGTAATCGGGTATTCACTTCCAGAAAATAGAAGTCACCAGATTTATCGTCGTAAATGAATTCTACTGTACCAGCATTATCATACTCAAGTGCTTTTGCGGCATTAACCGCAGCAGTTCCCATTCTTTGTCGGAGTTCATCAGACATGATTGGCGAAGGGCTTTCTTCCATTACTTTCTGATACCGCCGCTGAATCGAACATTCTCTTTCGTGCAAATGAATGACATTTCCATGCTTGTCACCAAAAATTTGAAATTCAATATGACGTCCAGAGTCAATGTATTTTTCAATAATTAATTCATCATCACCAAATGCGTTATTTGCTTCTCGTTTTGCAGATTGAATTGCTTTAGCTAATTCTTTTTCTTCGCGTACAATTCTCATCCCTTTACCACCACCACCAGCAGTGGCTTTGAGTAATAATGGATAACCAATTTTTGTTGCTTCTTCCAGTAGAGTAGTGTCACTCTGATCTTTGCCCTGATAACCAGGAACTGTTGGGACACCATGCTCGATCATCATTTTCTTTGCAAGAGATTTTGATCCCATCGAGTGGATTGCTTCTGGATGAGGTCCTATCCAGCAAATGTCATTTTGTTTACACAATGTTGCGAAAGCTGCATTTTCAGATAAAAAACCATAGCCAGGATGAATAGCATCAGCATGAACTGCCTTTGCTGCTTCTATGATTTTTTCTTGATTCAAATAAGAATCTGCCACTGGACTCGGACCAATGTGTATCGCCATATCTGCATCTTGAACAAATGGGGCATCTTTATCTGCATCTGAGTAAACTGCGACAGAGCGGATGCCCATCCGACGACAGGTACGTGATACTCTTGAGGATATTTCACCTCTGTTTGCGATTAATATGGTTTCTATTGTTTTCATTTTATTTACAATCTGGCAAGAGGTCGAAGACCTTAGCCTCAGCTTATATATTTAAGTTCAAGTATCAAGTGTAAGTTCAATTATTCAATCCACTCATCACCTGGCCAACTAGCAGGCA
>CAYNMW010000003.1:48700-69114 GCA_964398295.1 uncultured Saprospiraceae bacterium
AGCATCAATGCCGCCAAACCCCATACCCTTCACTTCCTTTAATTTCCTGGCTATATAAAACAGCCAGACAAATGGCTAAATAATTTCTTGTTTCTCTTGGATCGAGGACTCCATCATCCCATATTTCACTACTGGAATGCCAGGATGATGCTTTTGATTCAGCTTCATGAATCAACATTTTTTTAGCCATCTCTGCAGTCTCTTCATCAAATTCTTTTCCTAATGATTTAGCAGAAGCTCGTTGGATGATGTCCATTACTCCTGCCAATTGTTCTGCCCCCATGACACCTAATTTAGAATTAGGATAGGCGAATAAAAAGCGAGGATCATATGACCGTCCATTCATACCATAATTACCTGCACCATAAGAACTACCTATCATAAGTGTAATGGATGGAACTTCGCTATTGGAAACAGCATTGATTAATTTTGCACCATTTTTAATGATTCCACCTTCTTCGTAAGCTTTACCCACCATATAACCAGTCGTGTTTTGTAAGAACAACAATGGAATATTATTTTTATTGGACAGTTGGATAAACTGAGCTGCTTTGTTAGCGGATTCTGAAAATATCACTCCGTTATTACCTATGATACCAATAGGATAACCGTGTAATTTTGCCCACCCTGTTACCATCGTAGTCCCATATTCTTTCTTGAACTCTGAAAATTTAGAACCATCAACGATACGACAAATTAGTTCTCTGCAATCAAATGGTTTTTTGGGGTCAGCTGAGACAATACCAAGTAATTCATCTGAGCTGTATATTGGCTCTTCTACTTTATCGGGTGTCAAATGAGGTGTATCCACCTTAATGAATTCCATTATTTCCCTTGCGATTCTAATGCCATCGTATTCGTCATTTGCCAAATAATCAGAAACACCTGATACTCGACTATGCATCTCTGCACCACCAAGTTCTTCATCTGTAGCAATTTCGTTTGTTGCCATTTTAACTAATGGAGGTCCAGCTAAGAATACCTTAGCTGCCTGTTTTTGAAAAATGGCATAATCTGACATTCCTGGGATATATGCACCTCCAGCTGTTGCATTTCCAAATACGACTGCAATGGATGGAATACCAAGTTTTGATCTACGCGTAATTTCCCTAAATGATTCACCACCGTAATTAAAGATTTTAGCTTGATCTGGAAGATTAGCACCACCACTTTCTACAAGTGTAATCGTTGGCAATCTGTTTTCTCTTGTGATTTGTCCAATCCGAAGACCTTTCATCACACTGTGGTAGTCTGTGGAACCACCTTTTCTTGTTCCGACATTTGAATTAATCATACACAATTTCCCATGAACTAAACCAATGCCTGCAACAGTAGTTCCTCCAGCTCCAAATCCTCCTTTTCGATTTACCCCCGCAAATGGCAGTAGTTCTAAAAATGGACTGTCTTGATCGAGTAACAATTCAATTCGTTCTCTTGCTAATAATTTTCCTCTTTTTCGCGCTCTTGCAATATGAGAGTCTTTTCCTTGAAACCTACTTAATTCAAAATTGGAGTCAAGCTCTTTGATGAATGCAAGCATCTGTTCATAATTCTCCTTAAAGGATTGACTGTTTGCATTTATATTACTCTTGTATACTTGCATTAAATTGTCATTAAATTTTCCATTTCAATGGCAAAAGGTTCACCTAATGAATTGATGTAATCCTGACCAAAAAACTTTCTGAAATTATTCAATCCTTTTTTTGTTAAATGGGGTAACAACATACTCCAGATGAGTTTTTCCCCATCTGCTTTTTTCTTTTCACCTCTAATCACCTGTTGAGGCAACCAATAGAATGTCATCATCCAAGTGGCCATTGCAAGGTGCGTATATGAGCCTGGGAATGGTTCTTTTTTCATGTTACCTATTTGGATAGAGAAGGCAATTATATTCTTATTTTGCTCGATGGACTTTGCCGACATTTCACGAAAGTGATCTCTTACAAGTGTGTGAAGCAAGACATGGTGGTCCATAAAAATAAAGGCATAATCTTGCTGATATTTGTAGAAGAGTTGTACTTCGTTGTGCAAGTTTTTAAATGATGGCAGCTGCATGGACTTCTGTCGTTCTTGATCCAATTTAAACCATACTTGATTGGCAATTGCAAGCAGAAGTTGGTCTTTGTCCTTGAAATGATAAGTTAGATTTCCACGACTCATGCCAAGACTGTTTGCTATTTCAAACAAACTCACAGCGCCAAATCCATGTTGGTTAAACAGCTTTGTAGCCTCTGTAATTATTTTCTCTTTGGTATCAAGCACAGGCCAAAGTTACAAATAATAAATTAATTAGTCATAATTGACTAAATTTAATAAATATAGGAATAGAAGTAACATCCTCGAATACCTATTGTTGTTTTCCTTTGTTTCTTTGCTCCTTTCGTGGTTAGCCTTCATTTGTTTACATTTTGCCGCCAGAGGTGAAATACCTTTGACTCAGGAATAGCTTGGCTCAATCTGAACCTCAACCTCAATTTAAACTTGTAGTTAAGGCTAGAGATGTCGTATAAAACAAGTCCAGTTTTTTTCACCTGATTTTACGAAACATTCTAATTATCTTACAAAGCGAAAGGTCTTCTGAATAATCAAAACCACCTTTGCACTTTTAATAAATGTTGGTTCCTGGGTAGTGTAGTTAGGACTATTTACGTACTAAATTGTTAAAATGAATTTGTATAGAGTATTTTTTGGTTGTTTTATCTTATCCATAATTTTTGTTCACAACATTTACGCCCAGTGCAATACCTCTAATTTGATTGCGACGAATCCTTCATTTGAAAACAATTTTACAGGTTGGAATCCACGTATGGCTAATAATGGCGTTGCAAATTTTAATACAGTTACCACTACTGCAACTGATGGTACTTTTAGTGCTGAGATTATCGTGTCAACTCTTGGCAATAATTATTGGGACATTCAAATGAAAAAAAATACAGTTAGCTTAATTGCAGGAGTTAGCTATGTTGTATCATTTGATGCAAGAAAATCAACAGGTACTGAGGATATGAGAGTTGGTGTAAATACAGTCGCCGGAAATAACCCTGTTACAAACACTACAGTACAGTTAACAGACAGCTGGCAAAGTTATACACATACATTTGTGCATGGGAATTCAGAAGATGTATCCTTGTTTTTTAACTATGGTGATATACTAGGGACCTTTTATTTAGATAATGTAAAGATCCAAGAAGTATGTCAAGGAGTGCAGCCAGAAGCCTCCTTTTGTAAAACGCTTTCAGTACCAGGAATAAACGGGACCGAAGGAGCTATATGGGATACTGCTATTCAATATGACTTACTGCAATCCATAGACGGGAGTGCAGCTAATTCAAGTGATTTTTCAGCGTATTATAAAGTTATATGGGATAAGGATAATCTTTATTTAGTTATCAATGTGAGTGATGATTTTTTACTTAATGATTCCCCCGCCGGTTTAGAATCATTTGATGATGGTGTTGAATTGTATCTGGATATCGGTAATGAAAAGAGTGCTAGTTATGACGGAGTAGATGACCACCATTTTTTATTCCGATGGAACGACCCAGATATTTATCATGTCTCTGAAGGTCAGATTAATCCTGCTGGAGCGCTTGCAGAATTTGTCAACACTGCAAATGGATACACTTACGAAATTTTATTGCCTTTTAGTGTAATCGGCAATGGTATGCAAGGCAATGTTATTGGTATAGATGTACAAGTAAACGATGATGATAACGGTGGTAATGATCGTGAAGCTAGAATAGGCTGGAACGCTGCATCAACTGGTGTCAATTCTAATCCTTCCTTATTCGGTAATGGTCGATTGGATCTTGTACCGTGTTTTAGAAGCATCCCAGAATATGAGCCTGTACTTTGTGCTGATTTGCCCTTTGATGTATATCATGCCTCTGGATTAATCGTGAATCATTATGGCAATCTGTGGACCCACAATGACAAGCAAGGCAACGACCCTCCAAATGACAATAATTTATTCGAACTGGATCAGAATGGAAATCTATTAAGGACAGTTTTTCTACCTGGAGTATTAAATACAGACTGGGAAGACATGACAACTGACGAGGATGGAAACATGTATGTCGGAGAATTTGGCAGTGGCAATAGTCCTTACACGGAATTGTACATTCATATAATAAAGAATCCACTTTATTTTTGTGATTCTGATTACATCCCTGAAACAATAAATTTCAGATATCCAAATGATGGAATTGCTGGTGACACTGAATCGATGTTTTATTGGAATAATGAAATTTATTTAATTCCTAAAAATAATATTTCAAATACCAATAACCCTGTTGCAGGAAAAGCTCATATCTATAAAATTCCTGCAACTCCAAATCCTGGAAGTCAATATATCGCAACATTGCTATATACGATAGACCTAAATCCAAATTTTCCAATTGAAGATATTGATACTTACAAAATAGCATCTGCTGATTTGAGTCCTGATGGTCAAACATTAGTCTTACTTTGGGGGCGTCGTTTTTGGCTCGTCACAGATTTCACACCAGGGATTTTCTTTGACGGGACATTCACTACTATTAATTTCCCAGACGGACTATTCTGGCAAAGAGAAGCAATTGCATTTGCGGATAACAATACCATTTTTACAATTGACGAAGACAATAACAATAACCCTAATAGAGGGATGCTTGGTAAGATAGAATTGTGTGATATTCTTCCAGACCATCCAGCTTGTGCTTGTGACGAACAACTGACAACCGATGCAGCATCGAGCTCTATGGATAGTGCAGAAGAATATGAGAATGGAACGGTAAATAATGGTAGCAGTGATTTGGAAATAACCTTTGATAATGCAAATACAGGAAATCAAATTATAGGTCTCAGATTCGCCGATTTGGGCATACCACAGGGAGCGAATATAACAGAGGCTTATATTCAATTTGTAGTTGACGAGACTGATGTATCGCAATCTAGTAATTTAACTTTATGGGGAGAGGCAACTGCCAATGCTCAAGCGTTTGTAGCAAGTCCAAATAACATAAGCACAAGAAATAAAACAGTAAATTCTGTCAATTGGAGTTTTGCTGATTGGACCGTAAAAGATGTGGCGCTTGCAGAACACAGAACTGCTGATATTTCTTCTGTTGTTCAAGAAATTGTCAATCAAACGAATTGGGCAGATAATAATCCATTGGCCTTAATTGTCGAAGGATTTGGTAGTCAAACTGCTGAGCGGCATGTAAACTGTGCTGCATCTGCTCCACGTCTATGGGTTAGATATTGTGCCAATGATTCAGCCTGTCCAACCATTTTAAGTATAGTTAATCAACAAATTCAAACAAACGTATACCAAAGTGGAATTTCGATAAACACTAATGGACAGGTATTAAATCCAGAAATTGTTGAATTCAGATCCAATACTGTTTTGATGGATCCTGATTTTAAAGTAGAACAAGGAGCAACCTATCATGCCTTAATTGATCCTTGTTTGTAAACCATAAGTAGATATCAGTAACCATATACTTTAAGGAATCAAGGTTTAAAACACATGGTTTCCTAAAGATCATCCAAGTACAGTAGCCATCTAATAAGAACAGTTTTTGGTAATACAAAATGTTAGTCGTTTGTTTGTATCAATTTTGAGATTCTTGATTCAAATCCAATGATTCTCTGCAACTTCAAGCATTAATTTAATCTATGTTTAGCAAACAACTATTCGATCAATATAAAGATAAGTTCAAAAAACTATTGCAGGTATCCTCTCAGTATGACGAGACTTATAAGTGGACTGCGCTCGGTGCTTTTGAAGAACATTGGAACATTGGTGCAACTGATTTTGCTGGCATGTTTGACAAAGCCATACAACAAGGAGAAGGAGAGAGAATCTGGTCTGAGAAAAATGACACAGCTAAGTCTGTAATGATCGAGTTTGCTAAAATGAGTCCGGAAATAACCAGAGACATCTTTGGGGATTTATTCCGGGAGACCAGCGATGTGGTCTTGCGTATGGATCGGTTTATTCATCATTGTGATCAGATGTTGGCCGAACTCCAGAAAATCAGACCATCTGCAAACATTCATTTTCATGATAATTATAAAATGATTTCCTTTTACCTGACAATGAAAGACCCCACTAAGTACACCCTGTACGACTATTTATCTTTCAAAACATTACTGCTAAAGTTAGGTGCTAAATCTGTCCCAGGTATTCAGGAGATAGAACGCTTTTATAAATTGGCAGGTATTTTTACAAAATTTCTAAGTCAAGACGAAGAACTTGTTGAAGCCTATAAACAAAAATTAGTAGACGCAGATACAACACCAGACATGAATCTATTTTTGGCTCATGATTTCATGCGTTGTTGTACTGAAGTGAAGTATGGAATTGAGAATTATTAATTGTCTTTCTGAGCTGTTCCGTACAATTTTCACCACAAATAAAAAAAATACAATATAGCAGGTAAGAATCTGATCTTTTTAGCGATAGGTAAATGTAAACTCTAGATAACTAACATTCTTTAAAACGAAAAGCATTTGCAAACTCAATATTTCCATAGAATAAGTTAATCGAAAGCTTATCTCATTTTTTGTTGAATTGCTTATGCTGTTCATGGTTTTATTTGTATATTAATTGTTGTCGGAGAATTAGCTACCATTACAGTAAATGAAAAAACTAACATCTATTCTCTTTTTGTTTTTTTATTTAGGACTGCCAACTATTCATATTGCTTTAAATATGGAGTCTAGTGGAGAAGATAATTACATATCCGCTTGCCAGGAAAATGACTATACAGCTTTACGAGCACTTTACCTTAGTACTGACGGAGATAATTGGACAAACAATACGGGTTGGCCAGATGAAACATTTTTTATGGCAAACCCTACGCGTCCTGCAGATACAGATTTGAATACTTGGAATGGAGTTAGCACAAATGAAAATGGAGTCAGAATTGTCTCATTTCACAACAACAATATGGTGGGGTTTATTCCATCAGAGATCGGTTTGTTCTGTAATATTGAACATCTATCATTACATACAGAAGAATTTTCAGGTGGGATCCCACCTGAAATTGGCAATTTGACCTCGCTCACGTTTTTAAGCCTAGGTGGAGTTTGGAATGGCTTGACAGGTCCAATTCCAGATGAATTACAAAATTTAACAAATTTAGTTTCACTCAGTGTCAGCCAAAATCAGTTAAGTGGAAGTATACCAGAATGGATTGGCAATTTGACTAGTCTTTTAAACCTTCATTTAAGTTCAAATAATTTTACTGGCAATATTCCAGTTTCGATTGGTTCAATGGCTAATCTCCAGAACTTAAGCCTTTTACAAAATCAATTCTCAGGACCAATACCTAATGAGTTAGGAAATCTGGTGAATCTAACAAGCATAGGATTAAGAAGCAATGAATTTACAGGACCAATTCCAGCTAGTCTAAGTAACCTTACATTAGTGACTCATTTAGATTTAAGCGGGAATAATTTTACTGGTACAATACCTCCTGAGATCAGCACAATGTCTGGACTAACATTTTTTTCTGTAGGGAGCAATGATTTGTCTGGCAATATTCCTGCGCACTTATCCAATTTAACAAACCTCGTATCACTGAATTTAAGTTCAAATGATTTTGATGGAATGATACCTGATGATTTAAATGCATTAGTAAACTTGAGAACCTTAAGTTTAAATGGAAACGAGTTAACGGGTAATCTGCCAATAAGTTTGACTTCTTTACATTCATTAATCACGCTAGATCTAAGTCTCAATAATTTTACTGGTCCAATTCCTCCTGAATATGGCGGATTTACAAATCTCGAACGATTAAAACTAGGATTTAATGGTTTAACTGGAACCATTCCGATAGAGATAGTGCAATTGGCAAATCTTCGAGAGTTACGATTAGCTTTTAATGACTTGAAGGGTTGTTTTGATACATCAATCCAACTATTATGTACTCAATTAGATGCTAATGCCAGCACAAATAATGCTATTAGTAATGGCAATGATTTTTTATCAACATGGGAAGATTTTTGCGCTAATCCAAATCCTGTTTGTGGTTGTAGCTCTGATGAACGAGATGCACTACTCGCAATTTATAATGCGACTGGTGGTCCTAATTGGAATGACAATAGCGGATGGGTAGATGCAGCTTCTGGTGACGCTGAATGCGATTACTGTTATTGGGATGGTATAGATTGTAATGAAAGCGGAGAAGTGCGAGGTATTAGTCTTGGTCACAATAATCTGACAGGCTCTCTTCCATCTGACATTGGTAGTTTTCCTTCTCTATTGCATCTCGAACTTGGAAGTAATAATCTTACAGGTGTGTTACCTCCCGAAATAGGCAACTTGGTTTTGTTGGAACATATTGGACTACAGGAAAATAATTTCACTGGCGCACTACCTGCTGAGATTGGGAATTTAGTGAATGTGGAATTCCTCCAACTTTATGACAATGCAATATCAGGAAGTATTCCTACAACTATCGGTAATTTGATCAACGTCCTCGAATTTAATTTGAACGGAAATGATTTATCTGGGCCTATACCTTCTGAAGTTGGCAATATGACAGCACTTACAGCTCTTTCGTTTGGTGAAAATCAAATCACAGGTCAAATTCCAAATTCTATAGGCAATTTGATAAACTTAACAGCACTAAAATTAGATGGCAATCAACTTACAGGAACAATTCCAGAAGAGATAGGTAATTTGACCAATATGGAATTTTTGCAACTCCAAAACAATCAATTAACAGGTTCTATTCCAGCAGGATTGGCTTCTTTTACAGATCCATTTCTTGTCAATCTTAGTAGTAATCAACTTTCTGGTTGTATTCCATCTGAATTAAGCGCACTGTGTTCTGTAGGTGGTGTTAATTTGATTCAAAATCCCTGCCTTTCCCACAACGGAGGAGACTTCCAATCCTTTTGTGCTGGAGATCCGTGTTCTGGTCCTGGCCCCAATTGTGATACTTGCAATGATGGCGTTTTAAGTGGTGATGAAACTGATATTGATTGTGGTGGTAGTTGTGATCCCTGTCCTTCTCCTTGTACAATTGAAGATGATCGGAATGCCCTACTGACATTGTACAACTCAACAGATGGACCAAATTGGAATAACAGTGCTGGTTGGGCTGCAGCTGCATCAGGCACTACTAATTGTCATTGCGAATGGCACGGTATCACCTGTGATGCAAGTGACAGAGTAATTGAGATAAATCTACATGATAATGGACTGGATGGTCCACTGCCTGCGGATATAGGGAATCTTGACAAACTGCAGAAAATTATATTGAGTTTTAATTCGATCAATGGATCTCTTCCAGTGGAACTAGGTCAATTAAATGAATTACAAGAACTCGATTTTTGGTTCAACGACCTCACTGGTACAATTCCTCCAATTTTGGAGAGTATTACCACTTTAACAAAAATTAGTTTAAGCGACAATTCTCTTGATGGTCCTCTTCCTGAATTCATCGGAAATATGACTCAATTGGAATTTTTTGCTGTTTCAGCTAATAATTTTTCTGGTTCTATGCCATCATCATATTCCTCCCTTGTCAACATGGAAATATTCGGTTTTAGTTATTGTCAATTGGATGGAGAGATTCCAGCATTTATTGGCAACTTTTCTCAATTGGATGAATTGTTTTTAAATGGAAATAATTTTACTGGAGCGATTCCACCTTCGTTAGGTAATCTGTCTTCACTCAGCAGACTGCATCTCGACTTTAATAACCTTTCAGGTAGTATTCCAGCTTCTCTGGGAAATCTGAATGTTTCAAACATGACGCTACGAGATAATAACTTATCTGGCTGTGTCCCTGTAGAATTTGCAAACTTATGTGGTAGGTCTGTAAACATTGTAAACAACCCATGTTTGTCGCATGCTTCATTTTCTGAATTCTGTGCAGATACATCTTGTACACTATCAGTAGATCCGAATTGCCCATGTAGCAACGGAATTGCTGATCCTGATGAAACAGGAATAGATTGCGGTGGTAGTTGCCCTCCTTGTGCAGAAAATTGCCCTACAACATACATTGACAATTTGCAATTGCCAACAAACCATGGACTACTTGAAATTGTGTCAAACGATTGTCCTACAAAAGGAACAGTCCGATTTATAACAGATCCGTCAGATATGTGTGATGATGAATCGTTGCATTGGATATTGTCCGAAACTCTGACACCTGCACCTACTATGGATGATCCAAGAGCTAAACCAGTCACGCAAGACTTTACTTTTTTACCAGCAGGCGAATACTTTTTTTATATCATACAAGATATATCATCAACTTTCTTTTTATATCCACCTCCAGTGACCATTACGATAAGTGAGCCCGAGTGTTATCCGTGTCATGATGAAATTATGATCGATGATGAAATGACTATCCTTTTTTCTACAGATGAGGCAGTACGTTCTTCTGACTTTATAGAAGCTACAGATGTTATTCTTACTCAATCATTACGAACATTCGCTGTGGATTTCTTTGAAATAAGATCTCCATTTGAAGTTGAACCCGGAATTGAGTTTTCAGCAACAATTGAAGATGAATGTGAATGCACAGTTGGCAATCCATGTGATGATGAAGATCCTTGCACGCTAAATGATACCTATGATGACATGTGTGCATGCATGGGAGTGCTTGATCCGGCTTGTCTTCCAGATTGTTCAAATGGTTTTGATATTAATGACCAATGTGATGATGGTGATTCTTGTACGGAGAATGATACAGTTGATGCAAATTGCAATTGCGCAGGTACACCTATTTCTGGATGTACTACTGATTGTTCGAGTGGGCTCAATATTGGAGATACATGTGATGATGGCAATTCTTGTACAGAAAACGATATAGTTGACGCAAACTGCAATTGCGAAGGTACTCCCATTTCTGATTGTACACCAGATTGTTCTGGAGGGCTAAACATTGGAGATACATGCGATGATGGAGACAACTGTACGGCAAATGATGCTATTGATACTGAGTGTAATTGTGCAGGTATTCCCATTGCTGGTTGTGGTACAGATTGTTTAGATGGTTCTGACATTGGAGATACTTGCGATGATGGTAATGACTGTACGGAGAATGATGCCATCGATGCTGAGTGTAATTGTGTCGGTGTCGACATTGCTGGTTGCGGCCCAGAATGTTCTGATGGTTCTAGCATAGGTGATATATGCGACGACGGCGATGAATGCACAGAAAATGATGCGATAAGTTTTAATTGTCAGTGTGTTGGTACCGAAATTCCTGACTGTGTTGTGGATGAGTGTGCTGGTGGTAGTAATGCTGGTATGGCATGTGACGATACAGATGTTTGCACCGAAAATGATGTCTGGTCAGTCGATGCGAATGGTAATTGTGAATGTATCGGATCGTTGATTGATGAGAATAATAACGGCACTTGTGATTTTGTTGAACCTTGTGAACCAGAATCTGGTGTATTGTCTCAGACCTTAAAAGCCAATTCGTGTAATTCAGCACAATCACTTTCTATCAGCATTAGCGAATTCTCGAATGGTGATACCGGCGCAGATGAGTATATAGAATTAGTTGTCAAAGGCAAGGGCGTGTTTGATCTCAGAGGTGTAATCGTAGATGACAAAGAAGGTGGATATGAAAGAGGTAATGGATATACTGCAGGAAGAATTCGTTTTTCTGATCACCAAAATTGGGCAGAGGTAAAAGGTGGTTCATTAATTCTATTGTACAACAGCAAAAGAAAGAACAATAAAATAAAACAAGATGATCCTTCTGATCTCAATGGTGACAGGATTTATATCAGTTCACTATCCCAGCCCTATTTTTATGGTGAAGAATCGGATGAGGAAAATACCTATAGTCCCATACCTCCGGATTGGGATTTGATTTGGTTATATGACAAGAATGATGAAATAAATATACGGTCTTGTGATGGTCGTTTGCTTCATAAAGTGGCTTATGGATATGATAAAAATCCGAGTGATAAAAATGTTGAAAATACAATCAGCGTAACCCAACCAATTAAAAATGGCTTAGCTTATAAAGCTGGTGATACGGGATTTAACTTGGACACACAAACTAGTCCAGGCGAATTTAATACTGACAATCAAAAAGATATATTCAATAACGGCAAGTGAAAAAAATTAAGTACATACAAAATAGTAAAAGACTAGTTAGCAAATTGTTAGCGGTCACTGGACTATGTATGCTTTTTGCTACTGTAAACCATGCTGAAAATAGTATTGAAAAGCCAACAGAGATACTGAAGAATTTACAAGAGTTTTTAGCTGCTGAATATATGGCAGATGGCTCTGTCCTTGTGTTTTTTGACTATACATCAGAGGAATTTCAAGAATATGTTCAAATTAATAATGTCACTGATTTTTTCATTAAACTATACGGTCGCTATACCAACAATACAAACCAGGAAGAATTAAAAACTGAAAATCTTGATCTAACAGCTAATATTGAAAGTTGGGCAATAATTTTGACAGAAGCAGAGATGGATAATGATGGAAACCCATTCGACTTTTTATATGCAGAAATAGATATAAACAATATAGCTTGTACAGATGGAGTAGAGCTGTATCCAGACGCTTATTCTGAAATGCCAGCATTGACATGTGGTGAAAACATTTCGGGTGACATTGATGCTTCTTCGCCGACATCCTCAATTGTGGCAGGCCAGACTTATACCATAAAAGGATTCCCATTTGTTGCTATTGATGCAACACAAGGTAAATTGTCAATTCCATTTGGAAATAAGGTTGTACTTATTCAATTCAATAACATTCAAGTTAACGAACTAAATCAGGTTGTGTCTGGAAGTATTTCTGCTGAAGTTGATGATGGAGCTAATTATCAAATTAATGGCTTTAAAAAGAATAACAACGAAAACTCAACAGACATTTGCATTCCGCCTCCGCCTCCTCCTGGCTATGACGAGAATGGGATGAACACCACTACTGGTCTTGATGATTTTGACTTTAACTCTAATGGCATAAATGTGGTAACCATGACACCTTTTGACAAGAATGGGTTTGATGTGCATGGTAATCATATGAATAATGGTACTCCATATAATCTTGATGGTTGTAACAGAGAAGGGTTGGATGAAGATGGCAATGACTGCCCACTTAGTGGTGGCGTAAACCAGGATGCAGAATTGTATCTAACTGAAAATGGTGGCTTCATCAGTACCACTATTGGGCAGGTACTTGCTGATTGTGAGGCTGCAAATACGACACAGTTGAGTGATAAAACAGCAGCCTGTGATGTCATTAGAATGGATATGACTCAGATCGTAAATAATAACGACATGTTGTCTGCGGAGTTGATCTTTGGTGAAAACAACCAATACCTTAATGCTGGCATGTCTGCGTTTTTCACAAGTCCACCGCAAACCATAGGTGAACCTATCGATCGATCCGATGATGTCGTCCTATTAGAACAGAAGCATGTTGACCTCTATGCTTGTGATCTTGAGTTGACTGAATTGCAAAATCAAATGACAGGCTTTGATGCTTTGCCATCAGATTATGAAGAACAAATTAATGATGCCATTTTATTATGGACAGATTATGAGTTTGAATTGTTTACGAATGATCCTCAGAAATTTGAAAACTGGATTAAACAACAGTTTGAGGCATTAGCCGCTGGAGAAGATATAACCGATGATGGCAATCTTGTGCAGGGTTCTCAGGATAATGAAGTTATGAGGGAAGATGAAATAATGAGACAAAAAATATCGGACATTTTTGCATACAGAAATAATGCATTTGGTGTTGAACAGCCTGTCATCAAATTAGAAAAGAAATCGAACAGTTCTGATTTATTGGCTCAATATGCTAGTGGAAAGAAAAGCATTAATGGCGTAGATAGAGTCTATTATACTCGGGAAATATACAATTCCAAAATAATGAGTGGCAATGAGGATATGTACAACATTCTACCTCTAAAATTGACCAATCCAATGAACGACAAACCCTATGATATATTTATTGAGAGAATTGAAATAAGTATGACTGGGGCAAACCTTGATGCTGTGATCTTAATTGAGGATACTAAGAATGGCGGGCATATTGTGTTTAGGGGTGAAAATTTGGGTTTTGGAACAGGTGGATTTTCAGATGATGAAGCTTCATATCTCAGGTTAGATTCTGAAGTAGGTATTAGGCTTAACAATGCATCTAAACTTCATTTGTTGCCTCATGACACCTATGTCTCCTGGGATTGCAATGGATTTAAAGCTATTGGTGTTGCTGCTGAAATAGAATTCTGTCCTGAATTTGTAAAACCAGTTATTAATGGTGTTGTAAGCGAAGATCAAAATTATAGACTTGCAGTTCAAGCATCAGAAGTGTCAAACTGGAATGACTTTCATTTCCAGATTAATGCATCTCCATTTGTACTAACTAAATTTGAAACAGTCATTTGGCAAATGGATGCTCTGGTAGTCGACTTCAGTACAAGCATTACCGAACCAAATGGAACACTACCAGGTTACGAATCCAATTTTAAGGATGACGCCGGCAATCTGACAAACGAATGGGAAGGATTTTATATTCAGAATTTAAGGGCTACAATCCCTAAAGACTTTAGTGGTGATATTGCTGAAAGTGAAGGCGTATTTGAGGTAGCTGTAGATCTTGCTATTATTGATGATGGAGGCTTTACAGGACAAGGTTCTGTAACGACAGAGTTGGTTTCGATTGATGAAGGCAGTCTAGGTGGCTGGGCATTTTCAATTGAAGAGTTTCATCTCCGCGTAGTCAACAACCAGTTTGCAGGTACCGGCTTTGCAGGTGGCATACAGATTCCTATCATGGAGGATACAATGTCTTACACAGCAGAAATATTTCCTGGAGACAAGTATAAATTCTCCGTAAACCCTATACAGAATAGTGAATCGCAATTGTTTAACGCAACACTTAATATTGCAAACAGTCTGGTTGTGATTGAGAAAAATGAACTTGGCTTTCACACTTTTGCTGATATCACGGGTTCAGTTGAATTCGATCAGACCCTAACTGGAGATGCAGATTTTAGTGGAGTTAGCTTACCGTCCCTAACGTTCTCCAATTTTCAAATCTCGAATCAAGCACCATATTTTTCTCCTGGTATTTGGGAGGTTGGTAATGGAGGTATTGGTGTAGGATTTGGAGGGTTTAAAATTGAACTTGATAACATTAAGCCATATCAACCTGTTGATGAAAATACTGTTGGTTTAGGATTTAATATAGCTTTAATTATAAATGACGAATTCGACATATCTGCTAAAGGAGGTCTTGGAATTGTAGGAGAACTTCAAGATGATGGCCTTGGTAGACAGAAATGGATGTATAAAGAATTAGAATTACATTCCCTTTTTGTAGACGCACCAATTGGATCTGTAGCTCACATTAAAGGAGGTATAGCATTCGAAAAAAATGACCCTGACTGGGGCGATTATTTCCAAGGTGCCTTGGAGGTAGAATTAAAAAAAGTAGTTAAAACCAAAATTACTGGTGTAGCACAGTTTGGCAACAGAGACGATGAAAAATACTTTTATGTAGATGTACTTGTTGATCTACCTACTCCAATGCCAGTTGGACCTGTAGATATAACTGCTCTTGGACTCGGTGTGTATAGAAATGTAACCTATGGAACAGAAGGCCTGAGTATTGCGCAAATACTAAATAATCAAAGTCAGGATATATTTGACATCCTACCAAGTGCAGGTGCCTCACTATCGAGTGGTGTATATACCTTCGATTCGGGAGTAGATTTTGGCATTAAAGGGATAGCTCAGTTTAAGACAGCCAGTGAACAAATGCTGAATGGTACTGTAAGCATAGGTGCTGAATTTGGAGGCCAAAGCTTGCAACGGTTATTCTTAGATGGGTCTGCACAATTCTTAGCAATAATTAATAATGATATAATCGCACAGACAGGCAATCTCGAAAACATCAACCCAGCCAATTGGGCAATGTCAGCTGGAAATCGGCCTTCTTCAATTACAGTTCCAATGTCTGCTTATGTTGCTCTTAATATGAATTTTGAGACCAATACCTTTACTGGTGATTTAGCAGCATACTTGAATACACCATTGTTAAAAGGTGCGGGTAATGATGGTGCAGTGGTGCTTGGTAAAATACATTTTAGCCCCACCGAATGGTATATAAAAATAGGTTCGCCTACGAATCGTGCGGGCTTAGTGTTTACGATTCCGAATGTCATTGATGTCAGTGCAACAGGCTATTTTCAAGTCGGCACCAATACTGATCCAATGGCAGATATACCAGATGAAATTCTGGACATTGCGTACTCGGCCTCACGAAATGAATCCTTACTAAGTACAGGTCAAGGGCTTATTTTTGGTGCTAAATTAGAAGTCGAAGGTGGGATAGGACTGTCTGGTGTCGCCGAAGCAGAATTGAAAGCTATAGCTGGTTTTGATTTAATGCTAAGACGATTTGATGGCTTGACTTGTCAGGGTTCAAATGAAGAAATCGGTATTAAAGGATGGTATGCAGCTGGTCAGTTATATGCTTTATTGGAAGGCAAGATCAAAGTGTTCGGCGTCAAATTATTTGAAGCAGGTGTGGCAGCCTTATTGCAGGCACAATTACCCAATCCATTTTTTGCAGAGGCAACTGTCGCCGTTCGAGCTAAATTGCTGTTTGTAACAATTAACAAATCCTTATCTATCGCATTAGGTGAGCAATGTATTTTACAAGCCGAACAACCAACTGCAATATTCGGAGCAGATGTGATCGCAAGTATGACTCCGGCAAATGGGCAACAAGAAGTTTCTGTGGCTAGTCAACCAGAAATTCATATGAACTTTCCATTAAACAGAAATTTTAGTATGCCTTCAATAAGTGGCGGAGAATCCACATTTAAGGTGCAGTTTAAAGAGGTCGCAGCTGTAGGTGTATCAAGTGGTAATTTACCAATGAGTTATGCATTGTCACCTGAAGGTACAACCGTAATCGTCAATCCTCTGGTTACATTGCCACCAAATGAAGAAATTACATTTACAGTAACAGTAGACCTTTTTGAAAATGGATCATTATTAGGAGATCAAACAAAAAGTTTCACTATTCAAACTGGAGAAGCTTTAGAGGATATTCCAGTTTCAAATGTCAAATATGCCTATCCGTTACATGATATGGAATACTATTACAAAGGCCAATCTTCAAATAATTTTATCGAATTAATTTCAGGTCAGCCCGATATGTTTGAAGGCAACGTCAAAATGATGTTGAAATCAACTAACGGCCTTTCTCAAGAATTAACTGTGGATTATGAAGCACCTCAGCGTCGGGTTAAATTTTCGTTACCGACAAATTTAAGCGCTACAGATTATCGGCTAGAATTAGTACAACTTGGTGAAGGTGGTGAACCAAAAATCATTCATACCTTGAATTTTGGTGTTTCTCAGTTCGATCGTTTTACGGACAAGGTCCAGGAAATAGAAGATAGCTTCAGTTCAATGGGCAAATTTACTTCTGGCAGATTGACTACAGAAGAATTTTCACAATATGAAGTCGATAATTTCATTTCCAGTTCATTTAGTATCACCCAAACTCAAAAGAATCAGTTTTTATCTCAATTTGATCAATTTTTAGAATGTGCTGGTTGTACTCCTCCTGTTAACTTTATTTTGAATAATGCAGAGATTGATGAAGTGAGCGTTTCAACGAAAACTGTATTCCTGCGATATGAGGTTGCAGTAGAAAGAATATTTAAGGGGCTTAAGAATGAATTGGATGATTGTATTTTGGAGCTCTGTGGTGAAGATCCAGATTGCGAGAATTTTTTATTGTTAGAAACAATAAAGAAAAGTAGTGTGACAAGGTGTACAATTTCTCCTTTTAGAGATATGCCATCAGGTAATTATAGTATCAATTTGACTTACAAGGTTCCTGGTGTTCCATCTTCATATGGTAAAATCGATTTTACAAAATAATATGAGACAAATACTACGACATATTATTTTTTGCTCTTTGTGCCTAGGTCTTTTCGGTACGATCAATTCCCAAAGTGCTTTTGATACCAAAGAAATCAATATTTCTGCTGCACATACCCAAATGGGTGTGCGATTACTTTGGACGCCAGATGATTTTGAAACCTTCAATCTTGGGCTAATTAATGGCTATACACTTAAACGATACACCGTGTCACAGGATGGCATAGAAACGCCACTTTCAGCATTGAATAGTACTCAAGTTATTATCAACACGAATTTATTTCCTTTGCCAGAAGGTGATACTGGCTGGAACGGAACATATGGCAGTGCTGCTGAATCTTTGATCTATTATGAAAACCTGGACATTGACACCTCAAGCCCAAATTTGGCAGATGCATATACACTAACTCAAGAAAACATTGAGCGCTATCAATTTGGAGTATTTATCGCATATCTGGATTTCGACATAGCACAAAAAATGGGGCTGGCATATGAAGACACAACTGTAGATCCAAACGCTACATACTCATATAGAATTTCGGTAAATTCTACTCCAGATAAAGACATCACTACTGTAGTAACAGATTCACTCACGAATTTTGCAACAATTTCTAATGTAGACGCAAAGTCCCAATATGGAATAGTGAATGTTAGCTGGCCAATTGAGGAATTGACTAATGACTATTTCGCTTTTAATATTCTACGATCGGAGGATGATGTGAACTTTTCAAAAATTAATGAAGAACCCTATATCTTCCTTCAAACTGGCGGAGAGGATCCATCAACATATATTTATCAAGATTCTACTGCGACTTATGGCACCACTTTTTATTATGCTGTAGAAGGCATAACCGTCTTTGGCGTATTAGGTGAGCAGTCAGAATCTGTCAGCGTATTGTCCGTGCCTTATTTGACAGGAATAGATCCCGTTGTTTCAGCAGATGATTCTAGTACAAGTGCGGTATCACTAAGTTGGATAATTAACAATACAGATCAAGAAGTTACCGATTTCATAGCAGGCTATAACGTATACAGATCCAGGTTTGCTGATTCTGGATATGAATTGATTACATCTTCACCAATAACGGGCAGCTCATTTGTTGACAACCAACCCTTGACGAGTGCTTATTACATCGTGGCCACTGTTGACGATTTCGGTCAGGAATTTAGGTCTTTGCCAGAGTTCGCTCAGATAGAAGATATGACTGCTCCAGCAATACCAATACAATTGTCAGCTAGAGAATCAGCAACAAATCAATACGAATTGACCTGGACTGCTAATCAAGAAATTGATTTAGAAGGCTATCTGTTGTTTACCAAGTATGCAGGAAGCGATAATTACATTATGATTTCCAAGGACATCATTCAGGATACCAGCTTTCTGTTTGACTATCCGCCTGATCTTGCGACTAATCAAATATGTTTTATGATTAGTTCTATTGATGTTCGTGGAAATGAATCCGACATGTCTGACTGCGTGTTTGTGGTATTACCTGATAATCTGGCTCCAGCTACGCCTCATATGACGAAACATGAACCTGTAGAATCTGGAGTTGTTTTGGGTTGGACATTTAGTACGTCACTTGATGTTGTCCAGCATGATCTTCAACGCAAACCTACAGGAGCACCAGAATGGGAAACAATAGAAAAGATTCGGAAGAATGATGAAATCAGATATTTTCCTGATGTTTCGCCTTGGTCGCTTATCCCAGGCAATTACATTGATTCTTCCTATACAGAATTACGGAGTTATGATTATCGCATTTGTGCTATCGATGGCTCTGATAATTCATCATGTTCATCGATAGTAAGTGTGGCTCCATTATTCTTAGATGCTATTGCCACAATTGAGAATTTCAATGTATCAGGTGTGACAATTGTAGAGCCAGGTATAATGCCACAGCAAGATGCTTATCAAATAATACAAAATGTAATCGCAGAATTGACTGCAGGCAATACCCCCAATTATACACTATTGGAATTACTGGTTGTTTACCGAATTCTTACTGCACAAGAATATGATTCACTACCATCAATGTCCAGTCAAGATGCATTAAGTTTTTTAGAAGAACGAAGAGATGATTATTGGACAGCAGATCGATTCGTGACATTGAATTGGGATTACGACAATCTAGACCAGTTACTGTATTTTCAAATCTATAGGAGTATTGACGGCAGAGGATTTATTGATTTCGTAGATATTTTACCAGAGGCCGGTATGTTTTCTTACAGCTACGATGATGGTTATATTATGGAAGGACATTCGTATTTATATAAAATAATGGCAGTACATGCCGGAGGTAGATTTAGTGAAGTCAGCGAACCAAAATTGGTAAGAGTAAATTAATATGCAATAACATTTATGATGAGCAATAAATGGAATAAAATAGTTGTGTTTTTGTTTGGTGTGATGCTGTATGCATTGACGCCTCTTACAAGTATTGCTCAGAATTATGTGTTGTTGCCTGATGCGAGTGGGTTTGATCGGAGTGGGTATGTGGCGGAGTTGGAGG
>CAYNMW010000004.1:0-56413 GCA_964398295.1 uncultured Saprospiraceae bacterium
TGAAAAATGATTCTTAGCGGATTTAATATTGGTATAAACAGTAAATCAAATTATATAGACTCAGTAGAACCTAATTTACATTATTCACAGCCTAATATAAATGCATGAAACACAGCATTGGCTTTGATTTCAAATCCTGCAGTTAATAAAATGTATTGTCCAGCATTGTATTCTATATTTGTACCGGAGTTTATTATATTATTGGATTCGATACTAGTGATTACAGACTGAGATGTACTTGATATTCCATTTAGATTTTCAATTATCACATCTTGACATTCAAACAAACATGTTTCTAGTATAATATTATCTATAAAAACTTCATCATCGTTGATGCCTCCATTACATCTAAATCGGATGATCGTCGTCGAAGATAAAAGCTGCTGATCAATTTGAATGGTCTCATTATAGACTACATCATTATTAAAATCAGTCCCAGAAATCCAATCTTCAACAATAGTGAATGTACTCGCACCATCATTTGATAATTCTAAAAAGAACTCTTCACCTGGATCCATACTAACCGCTTTAAAATCAAAATTAATTATAAACTCATTAACCTGACTAAGGTCTATAGGATCGGTGTATATAGATGAAGCTTCAAACGAATTATCTCTAATGCGCATTGAAAAATTACCTGAAGGACTATCCAGAGAATTTACTCTTTCTGCATCCTGTCCACCGACAATCCAAATTCCAGCATTCGTTTCGAAATCATCATTTTCAATGGATATACAGTCATCGCAAAAGTCAGGAATCCCATCTCCGTCATCATCTATTGTGTCATCTCCTCCTGGACAGATGTCATTCGCGTCGCAAACACCATCATTATCAGAGTCTATTTCTAAAACACCACATCCGCATAAACCTGGTTCAGTCTTAAGCGGGTCATCAGGGCATAAATCACAATCTTCAAATTTTAAGTCTGCCCAATTTGCCCAATCATGAATGTTGTCGTCTCCTCCATTATTCGTTGCCAATCGAACGGTATCAACATCTTGAATATTAATGTTAATGGGTATAGCCACATCGTCAGGCCCTACAATCGGACTTAAGTATGTGAGATTACCATCGAGATAAACCTCAAACTGCACAGATCCAGCAGTTACGCAATGATCATCCAGCCCGATGAAACCAGAAAGTATAGTGTAAACGCTATTAGTCGCATAAGAAATTGAGGACAAAGAATGTACTCCAATTCCTTTATCATATGTCACACCTCCGATACTCATTTGGGTACCATTATTGGCTTGACTTCCACCATTATTTGCATCAAATTCGATTGGTCCCCAGTTATTAGACATACTTCCTGGTATTGGATCTAAATCGGATACATAAGGTGAATTACAATCGTCATCAATATCACAAATACCATCATTGTCTATATCCTGAAGTTCACCAGTACATTCTAAATCTAAATTAAATACATCGTTAATTGTGCAATCGATTGCATCATCGCATGGCGAACCAATCATGTCATCTTGTAGAATGATAAATTGGCTAAAACTACTTATACCATTGCCATTTGAAAAGCTAACTGTGCCATTATTATTTGCATTGACAGCATCAGCATTGTCCACTAATGTCCAACTTGGTCCGTACGCATTCGAAGGTCGTTTGTATAGTGCCAAGTTATTATAATCAGCACCTGAGTTAATGGACAATGAAGTATTCCCAAATGCTATAGATGACAATTCTGCAAATGTCGAATTTGCACCATAGTTATTAATAATATAATAGCCTTCTTCGGGAATTGGAAAATTACCTGGACTATTATGAGGATCAACATTTAATTGGAATGCTACAATTTCACCATCAGGAAGCGCCCCAGATGATGGGAAATCTAATGTGATGGCTGCATCTGAAAAATCTGCAATCCCTGGATTATTAACGGTTAACCTCGATACTTGACCGCCTCCCACTGATGCTGTTGATAAGACTGATTTGGCACCACCACTTAAATTACCATGCCTAAATCCAACCTGATCAAACACTACATTACTGTCCTGGTTGAATTGGTAGTATGCGATTATAGTCGGATCATTTTGAGGGATTTTAGTCAGGTGTCTATGTTCTCTGATTTCTGCTTGGCTAAGAGAACGATTCCAAATACACACTTCATCTATTTGACCGATAAAGTTTCTGCTTCCCCATCCCTTGTAACTACCAATTTTCATTGTTCCTAAATCTGCTATTCCCAAATTAGCAGTATGTGTAGATGCAATCCCATTTACATATAAGGTCATCCCGGTCGGCGTAGCCACCATTGCCACATAAGACCATTCTCCAGGAGGTACTTGCAGGCCAGAATTCCAACTCCAGGACCCTCCAGGCCAGTGATAACCTAATGTGTTATTACTGTGATTAAAATTGAATCCTGCAGAGGTGCCATCATTAAAAACTATACCTGAAAAATTGGGTTGAATGCCTTCGGGTTTCACCCATGCACTGATAGTCATAGAGTTAGTGTTTATATCGAAATCCGATAGCTGTGCCCAGTCACCGACTGCAGTGTTTTCTAAGGCGTTTGTCGGAGAGTCGCTCACTTCACATTGGCTCATGACTGTCACCATGTTCGCAATTGTTTTTTGATCAGTCATGTTATTACCATCCGTAATTTCTAATGTTACATCATAGCTTATTCCGTCATCTAAAAGAACTTTGGGATTACGGATAGTTGAAGAATTGATCCAGCGGGGCTGAGGAGAAAATGTCCATTGCCACTGAGCTCCATTGTGGTTCAACATAGAATAATCATCGAACTGTATCGTATCGCGACTACACCCAACGATATCAGTTAGAGTTATGGGCTGGGCTACAGGCATAGATGGTTCGACAAATGGAGCTTCCCAAATTCCTCTGACAGATGATAACCGTAATTTTCCGTCTTTATAGAATGGTTTGAAAACAGTTTTTACATCTCTTAAAACAAAAGGTAAACCTTCTCGATAGTCAACCCAGTCATTACTCATATCATCCCAATACATTAAGTCATGGGAGCCAATGATGTAAACTATATTGTCTGTACCTCCCTGAAACACACCATCATTTATCGTCATGCCAGATAAGGTGGACGTTGTCATGTTATCCCAGTTTGCACCGCTATTTGTTGTTCGAAAAACTTTATTCGTATTATTAGAGGTATGGGCAAATACCCACAATTCCTGATCGTTAGATGGGTTTATGCTGATTAATTTTCTACCAGTAGTAGGTAGGCTTGCTGTCTGAGTCCAATTGTGTCCTCCATCAGTTGTTTTATAAACCTCAGTATGATTATAAACACAATATAAGATATCAGGATTTTGCCTAGAAATCTCAATACCAGTAACCTTAGCTGGACCAAAGTCGTGAAGCAATTCAAAAGTGAGTCCGTTATCAGTTGATTTCCAAAAACCGCCATCCTGTGTATCTGATGCTGCACCCAGGTAAAGATGATGACCATATCTTGGATCTCTGACTATTTCACTACTTGCACCATGAAAAAATGATTCGTGTGGATACTTACTAAGCTTACTTTGGTTTTCTTGAAGACCTACATCAGTTGGATGAATAATTTTTGAATTTATATCAGAAAAATAAGACAAGAATGGGTTTATGATATCTGCATAACCTGTGGGGGCTTCTGCGCCTCCAAGTCTGGTAGCATTGCCTGTCCCATAAGCAGAGTATAGCGCCATATTACCGTTATGATATTTACCACCAACAATTACATCTTCATTCCACGCTTGGTCTACCCCCCAAAAATGGCTTCCTGAGATTCCTTTTTTTAGTGAAACATGTGTCGCGAATTCATCATTGGAATAATTAATTCCCCCATCAGTAGCAAGCCAAACATCGGAGCCAAAGACATGAACATCTTGTATGTCTGGGTGAATCCAACCTACATTATCCGCTGAAGCTGCACTATAAGCGCCTATTCTAGTCCACGAATTCCCGCTGTCAGATGAGACAGAAAATCCCATAATCCCCAGATATAATCTGCCTGGTACAGTGTGAGAAGCATCGAAGCCAAAATCATAAAATCCTTGCGTAAAACCACCTTCCAAACCAGATGTTCCCAAGTTTGGATTTGTGACTGCATCGTATGGCCCTCCGTCTTGTATAGGGTTGACCCATGATTCTCCTTCATCCTCGCTTCTATAAACACCAATCCATGCATTGTCTTCTGCCTTATGATTCCCCATGATGCCTACATATACTTTATTTGGTTCTAGAGGAGTAACTGCGATCAGTGAACCTATATCTCTATGTTCTGTAAAAGAGGGATTTACTGGATCAAACCACCCATTGGTCACCTGATTCCATGTTGTTCCTGTATCTGTAGATTTCCAAAACTCCGTATGCTCCAATATTGAGTTGTGTCTTAATAAATATACAATAGCTGGATTAGTCGGATGGAAGTTGATATCCCAGCATCTTGTTGTATAGATTGTCGACCAACTATTGCCACCATTTGTAGACCTTTGTAAACCATTAGATCCTAAGACCATTACAATGTCTGGATTGACAGGATGGATTACAATCTGATAAGTACCGGAGACATTCAGGACAGTAGACCAGCTAAGGCCTCCATCAGTAGATTTCACCACATTGGAATTGTTTGATATAAATATGATATTCTCATCCGATGGTGCCACCTTTATATCATGTATATTGCTAAAATCTTCATCATGAGTAATGGAATACCAATTCAAACCTTTGTCCACTGATTTCCAGGCTCCAGCACCTGAAGTGCCAGCTACAACCACATTAGGATTAGAAGCTGACTGATCAAAACAAAACACATTGGCTTGCCAAGATACAGGGATCACCCCTAGTTGATCGTCAAGCGCATAGGTTTCGAATGGACCGATAGATGACCAAATATCCACGCTTTTTAAGCTTTTTTCTTGCTGGGCCTGTTCTCTTCTTATTTTCTTTCGCAATTCCCTTTTTGGATCATTTTGTTGAATGTAACCTTCATCATCTAGATAATCAATTGTATTGTTTATCCAATATTTATAATTTTGAGTGTGGATGTTTTTGACAAATTCGTTGTCTTTATAATGAGCTTCGTATTGCCGAACAACTTCGTATACATTTGGATTTTCTGAATACATTTCCTGGATCCAGTTGGCCTCTGTCCCCTTTATAATTGGGACAGTTTTAAAAAAATTTTCACTGTTTTGCCCAATTAGAACATACGAACAGAATGTAAATATTATTGATAATTTAAGTTTCATTTTAAAATTTCCAATTATGTCAGATTAATTCAACATAGACATTATGCCAAGAGAGTGGAGTGTATTGAAGATCGTATCTAGAAATTTCTCTGTGAGGATAAGAAATTTTGACACATTAGGTGTATTGTCAAAATCGGCATGCAGCCAAATATACTGTACTAAGCAAGTAATAAACAATAAAAACCAAATCAAATGTCAGCAATTAGACACATAACTGTCTCCTTAAAACAGACAATTGTTTACTCAAGAGAATGAATGGAAAAGAAGGAAAATATTCTAAATTAAATCACAACGCGTCTCATGGTATGGCAAGTATTATAGAATTTAATCAGGATACTACGTGCAATTGTAGTCAAACGGATTTTTTGATTGACCAAGAATCGAAAAAGATCTACAAATGATTTGTGTTCTTTTAAGAACAAATCTTTGTTTTGGCAAGGGTCAAAATTAGAGCATGAAAGTGCTAAGATGGAAAGAGAAAGTGTTATGTATTTCATGCTATTTTGTGTGTTATATTGTCTTCAACATGGATAATGTAGATGGCATTCCTTCAGTTGGAAGACAAAAATCCTGACCTAAATACCAGCATATAGTTAGATGAATCCTTACTTTTGCAATCTAAATAAATTAGAATCAAAACAGTTCTTGATCAAATAGTCTCAGAAAAATTACCACAGCATATAGCTGTGATCATGGATGGTAATGGTAGATGGGCAAAGGAGAAAAACAAGCCTAGAGTATATGGGCATAAAAATGGCGTCAAAGCTGTAAGAGAAGTCACAGAAGCTTGCGCAGAATTAGGCGTTCCCTATTTGACACTGTATGCATTTTCTCAAGAGAATTGGAATCGTCCAAAGATTGAAGTAAACGCTTTAATGAGTTTATTGGTAGAAACATTGAGTAGAGAAGTGCAGACTCTTACCAAGAACAACATTAGACTTGAAGCAATAGGAGAATTAAATAAACTCCCCAAAAGAACCTATAAAGCACTCCAGGAAGGCATTCGCACGACTCAATCGAATGACCGAATGACCTTGGTTTTGGCCTTGAATTATTCATCTCGTAAGGAAATAATAGAAGCCTCTACGCAGTTGGCAAAAGACCTTTCAGACGGGCGAATAACCGATGATGAAGTAAATGAGGAGCTGTTTTCTACCTATCTACAAACCAAGCACTATCCTGATCCTGAATTGTTGATTCGGACGAGCGGGGAGCAAAGAATTAGTAACTATTTGCTCTGGCAGATAGCATATGCCGAATTATATTTTTCATCCGTTTACTGGCCTGATTTCAGAAAAGAGCATTTGTATAAGGCAATTGTAGATTTTCAGAATAGGGAGAGAAGGTTTGGTAAAATCAGTGAACAGTTGGTGTAATGGGAATTAAACTGAAACCATACGAGGTTAAAGCTTCGTTAAATTATATAATAGCAGCAGCGATAAACTTATGTTTGCGTTTTGGCATCAGCTGATTCTTAAAGAATTATAGACATGCAAATACCTTTTAGGTTAACCTTTCTTTTCACGTTTTTTAGTTTACTCTCTGTTCATTTGGTTGGGCAAGAAAAACAATCGGATTTTCTAGACTATGCTCAGGAGCCAAAAACATATGAAATCGGTGCTGTTGTTATTGAAGGTGGAGGCAATCGTGATAAAAATGCTATAAAGTCAATTGCAAAGCTTAGGGAGGGAAAACAAGTTACAATCCCAAGTGAAACTTTTGCTCAGGGATTGAAAGGGCTTTATCGGTTGGGATTGTTTAAAAATGTTGAAATTGTCCAGGACAGTATAGTTGGAGATGTTGTATTTCTGAAAATCCGTCTGTTCGAAAGTCCAGCAATGTCAACGTATACTTTTTCTGGGGTTAAAAAATCCAAACATGAAGATCTTGCAGAAATTGTAGATGGCATCATCACAAGAGGAAGTATCATTACGATTAACAAGAAAGAACTAGCTAAGCAAAAATTAGAAGAACATTACATCGAAAAAGGTTTTTTGGATGCGAATGTGCAGATAGACGAGATTGAAGATAAGTCAAGACCTAATGCTGTAAGACTAGCAATTAATATAGATCCAGAGCAGCGTGTGAAAATTGAGAACATCGATTTTATGGGTAATGAGTTTTTAACAGATAAAAAACTCAGGAAACTCATGAAGGATACAAAAAAGAAAGGAACAATCTTTAAAAAGTCAAAGTATATCGGCGATGATTTCAAAGAGGATAAGAAAAATGTCATTGCTCATTACAACAAATTAGGATTTAGAGATGCAACGATTACCAATGACTCAATTTGGAGAAATGAGGATGGTAAAGTGTCCATGCAAATTGAGGTTGATGAAGGAAGTCAGTACTTCTATAGAAACATCACCTGGAAAGGCAATACCATCTATTCTGATGATCAGTTGAATACTGTACTCGGTATCAATAGAGGAGAGGTGTATAATGAAGAATTACTTCAAAAACGATTAAGTTTCTCACAAGATGACGGAAGGGATATTTCCTCTCTATATCTAGATCAGGGATATTTATTCTTTGATATCAAACCTATTGAAACTGCGATTATCAAGGATTCCATTGACATTGAAATGAGGATCTCGGAAGGTGCTCAAGCTTCCATTGATAATGTCTTAATCAAAGGAAATGACAGGACAAATGAACATGTAATCAGACGTGAGATACGGACTAAGCCTGGCGAAAAATTTAGTAGATCAGACATCATTAGATCACAGCGACAATTGATCAACCTAGGCTATTTTAATCCTGAAAGTTTGGATATTCAGACGCCTGTTAATCCTCAGAGAGGAACAGTAGATATAGTTTATACCGTCGAAGAAACCCCTTCAGATCAGTTGGAATTATCTGCGGGATATGGTGGCGTAAGTGGATTGATCGGGACACTAGGGGTGACCTTCAATAACTTTTCGATTCAAAATATCAAAGACCGTAGTACTTGGAATCCATTACCTCAAGGTGATGGTCAACGTGTCTCTGTAAGACTACAATCAAATAGCCGATTTTTCAGATCATATAATGCTTCTTTTACAGAACCATGGTTAGGAGGTGAGAAGCCTAGAAGTTTTACAGCCGGTATTGCAGCATCAACAATTGATAGATCTGCATTTAATCAAGGAAGATTATCGATAACCAGGTTTTTTGTAGGGCTAGGCTCTCAGATAAAATGGCCAGATGACTTTTTTGTTTCCAATACTGTTGTCAATTTAGAACGGATAAATCTGAACTCTTTTCAAGCTGGTATTGGTGTAACTGATGGTACCTTTAGAAATTTTAATATCAATCAAACGTTCAGCAGAAGGAGTGTAGATAATCAACTTTACCCTAGAAGAGGATCAAGTATATCATTGTCCATACAAGTGACACCGCCGTATTCTTTATTCAGGCAAGATAAATTCTGGTTGTTAACAGAGCAAGAAAGAACAGAATTGGTCTTTCAGGAAAATTTAGGTAGAGGTATACGAAATCAATTGACTGATGGAGATCTAACAGATCCAAATAGCGAAGAAACCTTTCTTACTGCAATAGAGCAATCTCGAAGATTTGACTTGTTGGAATACCATAAATGGCGTTTTGATACAGAATGGTACTTCAATTTTACGGATAAACTTGTCATGGCAGCTTCTACCAAAATGGGATTTTTGGGATCATATAGCAGCTCATTAGGCATCGTACCATTTGAGCGATTTGTATATGGTGGAGATGGCTTGTCCAATCAAAATACAGGTATAACCGGTGCAACTATAATATCAGCAAGAGGATATGAAACAACAGATTTCATTGAAGGAAATGGTCAGTCAGCAAATTCAGATTTTGGTCTGGGCGGCGGCACAATCTTTAATAAGTTTACTGTAGAGCTCCGGTATCCACTTAGTCTCAATCCAACTTCTACAATATATGTCCTTGGATTCTTGCAAGGGGGTAATGTGTGGTCAGACTTCAGAGACTATAGTCCATTTGACCTTCAACGAGCAGTTGGTGGAGGAGTAAGAGTGTTCTTACCTATGTTTGGCTTACTTGGTTTTGATTATGGTTATGGTATTGACAAAGACCCTAACGTACCTAACTTCGGAGGCTTTGGTAAATTTAGTATTGTATTAGGCTTTGAGCCTGATTAATAGATGCAAGCAATCATCCTCGGCCAAATTCAATCTTTATCCTCATTCATTTATACCTTTTAAAGAAGTTAAAACGCATACGTATTTTTAACAATATCTTCTCATCTTATCTGTCTACACAAAACTTGTACTAATCTTTCGTTAAAAAGTATATAAAAGGATTCAATAAGCATACATTTGCGTCTCAATAGTAAATCACAATCCATGAAATTGACAAAGACATTCAGCATACTTATGTTCATCGTGACTCTAAGCGTAACTTCTCTTTCTGCACAGAAATATGGTTACCTTAATTCTGCACTCTTATTGACAGAATTATCAGAAGTCAAAGCGGCCGATTCAGAGATCGCTACTTTTCAACAGCAATTGGTTTCTAAAGGTGAAGCTATGGTAAAAGCATTTGAAACAAAATACCAGAAGTATTCACAGGAGGCACAAAGTGGAGAATTTTCTCCTGTTCAAGTACAGCAAAAAGAATCAGACTTAGCAGCAGAACAAAAGAAGATTCAAGAATTCGAAGTTGAAGTCACCAATAATATAGCTAAGAAAAGAGAAGAGCTTTATCAGCCAATTTTGAATAAAGTAAAATCAGTTGTTGACCAACTAGGTAAAGAAAAAGGTTACACGATGATTTTTGATACGAGTACAGGAGCTTTACTGTTTGCAGATGAAGGAGAGGACTTGATGGCAGAAGTAAAGAGCCGACTAGGTATGTAGTACTAATTCAGCTTAAAATATATAGCCTTTCAAATGTCAGATTTGGGAGGCTTTTTTTATGAGGTCATTTTCATAAAATGAATAATGCTGTCTCGATCAATAACTCCTGATAATTCTTCTTTTGAATAACCTACACCAACAATACTCAATCCCAATTGATTCATTTTATTCCTTGCCTCATAAAGCGAAGTTTGAGGATCCAAAATATGTAATTTAGGAGAAGTGAACACTGAAATTAATTCATGAGTCCGCTCTTGACGAATTGCATCTTTGATAAACAGGTTGTGTAGAATGCCAATTAAGTTGCCATCAATATCTGCCACAAGAAAATGATTTTCCTGTTGTTGTAAAGAAAGATTGACGGCCTTCTCCATAGTGTCACTGACATATAAAGTAGTGAACTCGCTTCTCTTAATTGAATCGATGGTTGTATTGTGCAATCGGTCTTCTAGTATAACCTGCTTGTTTTCATTTGATGCCATAAAAAAGACAAAGCCACCAATGAAAACTAATACAAAGTGTGACATGTAAACACCATATGCCATGAATAGCACTGCAAACAATTTACCAATAAAAGAAGCAATTTTGGTTGATTTTGTTTTGCCGAGTTTCATGCTAAGAAGCGCCCTCAGAATTCTACCACCGTCCATGGGAAAAGCTGGTATTAAATTGAAGAAGAACAACACGACATTGATAAAGAAAACTGTCACAAAAAATTTAGGAAAGCTATCAATTTGAGCAGAGGATTCGTCAAGGATAAAATGTTCCATTCCTGCTAAAGACGAAATTCCTATAAAACAAAAAATAGCAATGACAACATTGACCATTGGTCCTGCAATAGCGACCATGAGTTCTTCCTTCGGTTTTGATGGTAGGTGTTCTAAGCGTGCAACACCACCAATTGGTGAGATGATAATATCTCTTGTATTGACATTAAATTGTTTTGCAGTGAGCGCATGACCAAATTCATGCAGAATGACACAAATAAATAAGGTTAAAAATGTGAGTAAGAAAAAGGATAATTCAATTGGAGTCTGGTTACTTTCTAATCCAATATAGACGATGAACAGAAAAAGAAGACCAAAAGTCCAGTGTACTTTGACAGGTATACCTGAAAACTGGCCTAGTTGAAATGATCTCCCCATTGAGTAGCTTTAGGATTGAGCGAGAAGAGGCTCATGTAATTGACCATTCAAAATATTTCTTGAGATGACTAGTCGTTGAATCTCTGATGTGCCCTCATAAATCTGCGTTATTTTCGCATCACGCATCAATCGTTCTACATGGTATTCTTTCACAAAGCCATAGCCTCCGTGTACTTGTACGGCTTCAATTGAATGTTTCATAGCAGCTTCTGCAGCGTATAATTTTGCCATAGCTGCTGCATTGGCATAAGGTAGTCCTTGGTCCTTCAACCATGCCGCTCGATGGACTAGTAGCCTTGAAGCTTCTAAGTCTGTAGCCATATTCGCAAGCTTATTTGAGATGGCTTGATGTTTAGAAATCGGTTTGCCGAATGCCTCTCTTTCTTTAGAATAGGCTACAGCTAATTCGTATGCGCCAGCATGAATCCCTAAGGCCTGAGCTGCAATGCCAATGCGACCACCATCAAGTGTTTTCATCGCATATTTAAAGCCGAAACCTTCATCATGAATTCTATTTTCCTTGGGAACCTTCACATCAGAATACATGATTGAATGTGTATCTGATGACCGAATGCCAAGTTTATCTTCTTTAGCTCCAATGCTTACACCATCCCAACTTCTTTCAACGATAAGTGTGTTGATGCCTCTGTGCCCTTTTTCAGCATCTGTTTGTGCCATCACTAGATGGACACTTGATTTGTCTCCGTTGGTAATCCAGTTTTTTGTGCCGTTTAATAAATAGTGATCACCCATATCCACAGCTGTCGTTCGTTGACTGGTAGCGTCACTTCCTGCTTCTGGTTCTGACAGGCAAAATGCACCAAGCCATTCTCCAGTTGCCAATTTGGTCAAGTATTTCTGTTTTTGTTCTTCATTGCCGTATTCTTCTAAACCCCAGCAAACAAGCGAATTATTGACCGACATGATTACGGAACAAGAATTATCGATTTTAGAAATTTCTTCCATAGCCAGGACATATGAAATATTGTCCATTCCACCACCTCCATAATCAGGGGAAACCATCATTCCCAAGAATCCCATTTCGGCCATTTGTTTGACTTCAGAGCTAGGATACTCCATTGTCGTGTCCCTTTTGATCACTCCTTCTTTTAAAACATTCTGTGCAAAATCTTTGGCAGCCTCTTTGACTGCGAGTTGTTCTTCGGTATAGTACAAATTCATGTTACTAGTTTATAAGTTATCGCCACGTAATAATCGGTATTTTTTACGTGCTTCAATAGCAAATACACTATTAGAAAAATCCAGAAACAACTTCTCGTAAAGTTCTTGAGCCTTGTCAACCTCTCCCATTTCAAGTTCGTACATCTCAGCTAATTCAAAAATGGAATTGTCACATCTTATCTCTTCTGAATGGTTTTCAATAACTGTTGTATACATTTTGACAGCCTGATCATAGTTTTTCTGCTTTCTGTAAAGCTTTGCTTTTTGGTAATAAATGTCATCTACCAATGAATGATCTGGAAAAGCAATTGCCAAGGAGTCCAACTTGTCAAATGCTTTGGTAAACTTGTTTTGTAGGGTGAACAGTTCAGCTTCGGCGTACATAGATATTGCGACATCCGTGGTATCTAGGCCTAGATTGTCAACGATGAATACAGATTTATCGATTGCATCATTTGAAATTAATTTTGAGGTAGATGCTTTCAATACATCAAACTGTTTTTGTGCCCATTGAAAATCGCCATTATAGTAAGACAACAATGCATTTCTGTATCTGGCTTTTTCGCCTAGATAATCTTCTTTAAAGTCCTTGTCAACTTGTGAATACAATAGGGTAGCTTCCCAAATTTCTCCTTGCATGAGATAAAAGTCTGCTAGACTGATTTTGCCGTTTGCTTTTACATACCTGTTCACTCCCGGATATTCAATCATTTCATTGAGTCTGCTTATCGCACTTGGAAGATCTCTCATGTAATATGCTTCCAGATTTGCAAGTTCGGCTACGATATATGCAGACTGTTTGTTCTTACCTATTTCTCCAAGATAAGAGAGGTATTCATTTTGCAGATCGACCAAATCCTCTTGAGAATATGAAGGATTATTGACAACTTTTTTCTTTTTATTGGAAAGCAATTCCTGTCTAGCTTCGAGATAATAGCTTGAATTCAGGCCTTTGGTGTCGACAATGTATTGGTAGGCACTGATAGCGGTATCGTATTGGCCGTCATTAGATGCAATCATTGCTATATTGAATACTCTAGTCCCATTCTCTTCTAATCTCAGGTCAAGTGCCTTAGCTTGTCTGAGTGCTTTTTTGTAATCTTTTTCCTGGATATAAACCCATTCGAGTAGTTCAGGGAAATTCTCATTGTCTGGGTCTTCTTGAATGTTCTCAAATAGCTTCTCCTTTAAGGTAGGGTAGTCTTCTTCCGTCAGACTTCGACTAAAGTAATTTTTCATCGTAGCCAATTGATTAGGATTTTGACTCACGCTCAATAGATAATAGTGAATCATCTCAGAACTGTTCCCTAGTCGTTTGTGAATCTCAGCAATTGGATATGCAAATTCATCTGAACGATTCAGCAATGCCTCACCCATCTTGTACGTTTTCAGAGCTAACTCATATTTGGTGAGGCGACTAAATGCGTTTGCCAGACTTCTAATTTTATTGGGATCTTTGGGCAACTCTTTGATGGCTTTAGCATATTGTTTTTCTGCTTCTGCTGGCTTACTTTGTCGTTCGAGTACTTTGCCACGCAGCACATAAAGATGAACATCCTGCTGATTTCGCTTCAACTGAGATTTGATTTCTTTTAAACATTGATCATAGTTTTCCAAAGCCAATAATGACTCGATATAGCGGTCAAAGTAATACTCATTATAGCGCGATTCTACCCATATTTTCTTGTACAACTGGGCTGCTTGTTCATATTCACCAGACCGGAAATATTCATTGGCTAGCTTTGAGTCCTGGCCTATTGCGATCAGAGATAGAAAGCAGATGCAAAAAACAATACAAAATCGAATCATAATAGTATTCTTACGGAACACGATTATAACGAATTTTTGGGGGTAGGAGTTGCATATAGATGAGTGATTAAAGACAAAAAATGAGCTAATTTCATTCCATCGCGCAAACATTCAACAATCAATACTCAAAACTCACCATTCAGAAAAGTAGCCCCGCCAGGACTTCCCGATGTTCCATTTCATTCCAATCGGGATAAACTTCTCCTCCTGGCATAAAAGTTAGATCTTGAGGTAATTGTAGCCCCGCCAGGACTCGAACCTGGATCTAGAGTTTAGGAAACTCCTATTCTATCCCTTGAACTACAGGGCCTGATAAAATTGTTCTTGTCTCGAAGTTAATAAATAGCAGTCGTTTTTGATGGCTTAAGACGGTTCGTTCCCTTTATGAACCCCAACAGGGGCCAATTGAAGAGTCATGTTACTTGGGTCATCACCCAGTCATCTGTAGTGCGTAAGCTGTAAAGTCCCTTATGCACAAATCCAAACTATTCTGAGTCGGGCATTAAATCTGTGTAACTCGTAAATCCAAAAGGAGTATCGAAGTGATTCAGATATCCGTTGTTCCATTTTTCTAATCCTCCAATTGCATCCAATTCTTGCCCAATGAACACAAGACATATGCCATCTGCAGGTTCATAAATCTGGTTTAAAATAATTGCAGAATTTGTTTCGTTTGATTCTCATTAGAATGAGGACTTCTACAAGAAAATAGAAACAGAACAACAAGCAAGGGAATAAAAGCAAAACAAGTCTTTTTCATTACAATTATAGATTTATGTGACAAAATGACTGATGTTAGATCGAAAAAACCTTGATATTCAGCCAATTGTGCAGACAAATCCCATTGGTATCGGATTTGTGAATATAGTTTAATCGAAAGAATATTAAAAAATATGTTTGAAGACTTTTTGAGATTATCGAATCAAAGTGATGAAGGCGAATTTGTGCCAATGTTTTCTATTGTAGATGATGAGGAAGATGCAAAGGACGAGAGAAGCTCTCTGCCTAAGGAACTTCCTATACTAGCATTAAAAAATACAGTATTGTATCCAGGTGTTGTCATTCCAATTACCATTGGAAGAGACAAATCAATTAAGGCTGTTCAAGCAGCACATAGCTCAGACAAGTTGATTGGTGTATTATCACAAAAGGACCAAAAAGAAGAGTCCCCTGACTTAGATGATTTGCACAAGACTGGAACTGTAGCAAAAGTGATCAAATTGCTCAAAATGCCTGATGGTAGTTCGACAGCTATTCTTCAAGGAAGGCGAAGATTTGAGCTCAAATTTATGGTTCAGGATGATCCATTTTTAAAGGGTGTCATTACACCAAAAATGCATGACGCTATTGCAGATGACAAAGAGCATACAGCAAAAATGTCTTCTATAAAAGACATGTCCAGAAAAATTATTGAGTTGTCACCTAATATACCATCAGAAGCTGTAATGATGTTGGACAACATTAAAAAAGATTCATTTCTGTTAAACTTCATTGCTTCGAATCTGAATATTGAAGTTCCAGCTAAGCAAAGCATTTTAGAAATAGATTCTCCTTCGGACAAGGCAAATGAAATTTTGAAGTTGTTGAATGATGAGCTTCAAATGTTGCAATTGAAAAGTAAAATTGAGAGTAAGGTCAGAGGAGATATAGAAAAGCAGCAGAGAGACTATTTTCTGAATCAACAATTGAAAACAATTCAGGAAGAACTCGGAGAAAATCCATCTAAAGAAGAATTAAATGATTTAGAGGTTCGAGCTAAAGATAAAGACTGGCCAGAATACGCTAAAGAAGCATTTGATAAAAATCTAAATAAAGCAAAGCGGATCAATCCTCAAATGGCAGAGTATTCGGTTACGCTCAATTATTTGGAAATGTTATTGGATCTGCCTTGGAACGAATGTACAGAGGACAATTTTGACCTCAAAAAAGTACAAGAGGTATTGGATGCGGACCACTATGGTTTAAAAGATGTCAAAGATCGAATCATTGAGCACCTAGCAGTATTGAAGTTGAAAGGAGACATGAAAGCGCCTATCGTTTGTTTGGTAGGTCCTCCAGGTGTTGGTAAAACGAGTCTGGGTAAATCGATTGCGAAAGCACTAAAACGAGAATTTACCCGAATGTCTTTAGGAGGCTTACATGACGAAAGTGAAATTCGAGGTCATCGAAAAACCTACATTGGAGCGATGCCTGGTAGGATAATCAAGTCCTTGAAAAAAGCTAAATCCTCAAATCCTGTTTTCATTCTGGATGAGATTGATAAAATTGGGAAGGACTTTAGAGGTGACCCATCATCAGCTCTTCTAGAGGTATTAGATCCGGAACAAAATGGTACCTTCTATGACAACTATCTTGACTTAGAATATGACTTATCAAAGGTCTTGTTTATTGCTACAGCGAATTCGCTAAGTACAATCCAGCCAGCCTTGTTGGACAGAATGGAAATCATTAACATCAGTGGGTATTCTACAGAAGAAAAAATTGAAATTGCTAAAGCACATCTTATTCCGAAACAACGAGAGGATCATGGATTACTTGCCAAACATGTAAAGTTATCTGACAAAACAGTGAAAGCAATCACCGAGCGCTACACTAAAGAGTCAGGTGTTCGATCGCTCAATCGACAAATTGGAGGCGTGATGCGTACGATTGCCAAGTATGTGGCAATGGAAGATGAATACAACCCGAATGTCAAAGAATCAGATCTGGAAAAAATGCTTGGCCCTGAGAAATTCAGTAAAGATTTGTATCAGAAAATTAAAACTCCAGGAGTGGCTGTTGGCTTAGCATGGACAAGAGTTGGAGGAGATATTTTATTTATAGAGGTTAGTTTGAGTAAGGGTAAAGGTAAGTTGACCTTGACAGGTAATCTTGGAGATGTGATGAAAGAATCTGCAACCACCGCATTGAGCTACATCAAGTCACATCATGAGAAATTAGGCATAAGGGCCGAAGCTTTTACACAGCACGATGTTCACATACACGTGCCACAAGGGGCTATCCCAAAAGATGGCCCTAGTGCGGGAATAACGATGCTGACTGCATTGACTTCTGCCTTCATAAAAAAACCAATCAATCCAAGTATTGCAATGACAGGCGAGATAACCTTAAGAGGCAAGGTATTGCCTGTAGGAGGCATTAAGGAAAAGATACTTGCTGCCAAAAGAGCTGGCATTAAAACGGTTATCTTATGCCAGGAGAATGAGAAACATGTCAAGCAAATTGATGCGACTTTCATTGAAGACATGACATTTATCTATGCTGACGAGATAAAGCAGGTTTTGGATGCTGCGTTGAATATCTAAGTTTTAGTGCTAAATCTGTAGAGGTTAAAGGGGTGTTAAATACCCTTTGTAAAGAATACAAACAGCCGTCGAGATGGTTTTTATTGTAGATTTACAGTTCTAGACGATGATCCGAAAAATACTTTTACTTTTCTTGATTGGAGCGACGGTTCTACCCGTTGTATACGGGCAGACGGAAAAGGACGAATTGGTACAGTTCTCCGGCGTTATCACATTTAGAGATGGGGATGAAATTTTACCACTTCCGGGTGCCACAATTGGAGTAAAAGGGACTAATAGAGGAACATTAACGGGCATTGACGGTTTTTTCTCTATCGTTGTGAGGCGAGGAGAAGTCATTCAAATTAGATTTTTAGGTTTTAAAGTCGAAGAAATAGAAATAAGAGATGAAGCCAACACTTATGAAAATATCATTTTGACAATGGTACCAGAAGCAGTTGGTTTACCTCAAGTTACTGTATTCAATATTCCAAGCAGAGAATTTTTCAAACAAGAATTTCTAGCCATGGAGGTAATCGATCCTTTAGGCGAAAGAGCAAGAGAGAATCTTTCTGCAGGTCTGATGCAAGATATACTGGAGTCATTGCCTGTCGATGGAACAGAGGTGGCTAGAAGTACGCTGAGACAGACAGCACAAGCGTATTATTATGAAGGACAATTCAGACCTCAAAATATCTTTAATCCATTGGCTTGGAAGAAGTTTATAGATTCCTGGAGGAATGGAGACTTTAAAAAGAAGGACAAAGACAAATAATCTTCTAGCTGTATTCACAGTATTTTGAATGCATTAGCGTCCTGACTGAATGCAAAATCATTCCGATATTTTTTCACATAATCAAGAGAGATAGTTTCTATGATCACACCTGATTCATTTATCTGAGTTTGCAACACTTCTCCATCAGGCCTTATCACACTTGAATCGCCCTGATAATGAAGATCATTGTCATCAACACCCACTCTATTGCAAGCGAGCATATATGATTGATTTTCAATAGCCCTTGCTTTGACCAAAGTTTGCCAATGGTGAGCACGTGTATTGGGCCAATTTGCAACCAATACGATTGCGTCGTAATCATGTTGATAACGCATGCTGACTGGAAAGCGAAGGTCGTAGCAGATAGACAATAGAAATTTCCAGCCCTTGTATTCTACGATAGATTTTGTCTTGCCTTGCGTGAAATGAATATGTTCTCCAGCATAGCTAAACAAATGCCTCTTATCGTAATACTCAATTTCTCCTAGTTGATTTACCCACAACATGCGATTAAAGACATTCCCTGCTTCTTTGATGATTAGACTACCACATAAGACAGCTGTCTTTTTTGCTGCCATTTTCTTCATCCATGCTACTGTTTCTCCATCCATTGTTTCGGATACCTCTGTATTCATTGTGAAGCCTGTGGAGAACATTTCAGGTAGTATGATCAAATCTACATCAGCGTCAATAGGGAGAATCTGATCTTCAAAAATACTTCGGTTCTTGGACCTGTCCTCCCAGATTAATTTGGATTGAATGATAGCTATTTTAAGTGCTTCCATGATACTGCAATCGATTGTAAATCAATTGGTTTTAGTTAATAGTGCAATACTCAAATTAGCAAAAAATATAAAAAGTATACTCAAAGGAACAAGTAAAAGTTATGGGCTATAGTATCCTTTTGTTTTCTTTTGCGGTTCTTTCTTTTTGTTGAATTAGAGGATCCCTCTATTATGCCTTTTGTGGTTCTCCTTTTATGTCTGGTTATGGTTTTCCATTTTAAACTGTAATGTCCGGTCTTTTTGCACCTTACACAAAATGAAAACGCCCACCCTTGGGAAGGGCAGGCGCATCAAAACAAAACGAAAAACCAACTTTATTTTTATTACTTATATAACGTTATATACATCTTTTTGTTAGCCCGCTTTCCGGATTTTAACCGGAATTGTCTCTCTCTTACCATCTCTAACTACTTTCAATCGGACAGTATCTCCTACTTTAATAAACTTCAATGCTTCTGTAAGTTCATCATAGTCTTGTATCTCACCACCATTCACATTTGTAATGATATCTCCTGGTAATACTCCTGCATATTGGGCAGAACTTCCATTCACAACTTCACTTACTAAAACCCCATAATCAAAAGCTACTACTTCTCCTTTATTCTTCAATTCATGGACATCTTGGACTTGCAATCCTAGAAAGGCTCTTTCAATGTCACCTCCATTTTCCATGATCTCATCCACTATACGGCTCACCAAGTTTGATGGGATCGCAAATGAATATCCTGTGTAAGATCCAGTTTGTGACGCAATTGCTGTATTAATTCCGATTAATCGTCCCTCTGCATCGACCAACGCTCCACCGCTATTCCCTGGATTAACTGCAGCATCAGTTTGGATAAATTCTTCAATAGCTTTTCTACTTTTAATGATGTCAATATCCCTTCCTATGGCGCTTACAATTCCTGCAGTTACGGTAGAAGTTAAGTTTCCAAGCGGATTACCAACAGCTAAAACCCATTCTCCAACTCGGACGTCGTCTGAATTAGTAAACTCCAATATTGGTAAATTGGTTCCTTCAATCTGTATCAGAGCAAGGTCTGTACTCGCGTCAGTACCTATTTTGGTAGCTTGATATTCTCTTCCATCTGATAAGGTCACCAACAAGTCATCAGCAAACCCGACAACATGATTATTTGTAACGATTAAGCCATTCTGGCTTATTATAACACCACTTCCAGATCCTTGTCTTGGAAATTGATTGCCGAATCCTCCTCCTCCAAAGAAATCTTCAAGATCAAAAAATTCAAATGGATTACCTTGGCCTTCTCTACGCTCTCTTCTTTGATTTCTATCCTCATTTACTGCCGCAGTAGATACTGATGATCTGATCTGAACTACTGCTTGAGTAGCCTTTTCTGATGCATTGACAAAATCGAAAGGTAAATTTGTTGAAGATGAACCGTTTGAAGTTCTTACAATTTGTGGCGTTTCTTCAACAACAATGTTCGTGGGTAATTGACTTTTAAACAGCCCAAAGGAAACTGCTCCTCCTATTATTCCTGCTGCCATGTATGTTGCGAATCTCTTCATTGTAGCTGATTATTTTGTTGATAGTAGTAACCGTAAGGTAACGACCTTTGTTACTCATGTCAATACGTTTAACGGATTGTTAACAGCGCTAGGGAATGTTCAGAATTTCGACGCTGCCTTTAGGAAGAATATTTCTGGTAAACCATGTCAATTTTTGAAGCTAAGTCCCTGTCCTTATCTGTAACTATGTTGCCCGAATCATGCGTGTTCAATTCAATGTTAACTGTATTGTACACATTTGACCAATTTGGATGGTGGTCCGCTTTCTCTGCATGAAAAGCTACCTCTGTCATAAATGAAAAAGCTTGCCTAAAATTGTCGAAATTGAATGTTCTCTTGAGTGAATTATGTTCTTCTTTCCACATTATCTGAAATTCCAATTATACTTATCAATATTCAACAAACAAGCTTTCAATAGGTCCATTGTCGCTTTTATATCACTCTTGTTAACCATTTCTATGTGAGAATGCATATACCGCAAAGGAATAGATAATGCTCCTGCTATAGAACCTCCATTCGAATATCTTTGCAATCCTGCTGTATCTGTACCACCAGCAGGTAATATTTCCATCTGATATGGAATCTTTTTCTTTTTAGCCTGCTCTTTCATAAAATTGATCATTCTATAATCGCAAACAGTACTGCCATCCAATATCTTGATTGCCGTTCCCTTACCCAATTTTGTGATGTGATTTTGTGGCATTGTATCTGGCACATCACACGCAAGGGTAACATCCATCGCAATAGCAAAATCAGGATTGATCCCAGATGCTGAGGCAATAGCTCCACGCAAACCTATTTCTTCCTGTACTGTAAAGGTGGCGTAGATATCATATGGCACTGTTTTTTTCGCTAGCTGTTTCATCACTTCGATTTGGATGAAAACAGATACACGATTATCCAGGGATTTAGAATTGACACAATTACCCATTTCAATCAATTCCCTTTCTCTTGTGATTACATCTCCGGGTGATATCAATTTGTCAACTTCTTTCTTTGACAATCCAGTATCAATGAAATAGTCAGTCACGGAAGGCATGATTTTTCTCTCTTCTGGTTTCATGATGTGAATAGGCTTCGTACCCATGACACCTATCACGTCTTTTTTACCGTGTACAATAACTCTTTGAGCAGTGAGTGTCTTTGGATCAAAGCCACCAAGTGGATGTATTCGTAGAAATCCTTCGTCGTCAATAAAACTGACAACAAAACTGATTTCATCCATATGAGAAGCCAACATGACTCTGGTGTCATCTTTGCCTCTTTTTATGGCAATAAGATTGCCCATTGGATCCAATTCAATTTCGTCTACATAACCATCTAATTCTTTTGTTATTAGTTCTCTAACGCGTTGTTCATATCCTGGCGCTCCAGCTACTTTACAAATTCTACTAAGTAAATCGACATTAATCATGTTCTATTCTTTGAAGTACGTAATTATACTCAAAGTTAATATTATATAGAAAAGCACGAAAATTAATACATAGAGTAGTCAATTGCCTAAGTCAAATCAAAGAACAAGCCCACTTTTTAGATATTCACTAGAATGTTTACTTAGTCTTGTTTATTTTCAACCCAGTCAATTTACCAATTATGAAAAAGTATATCATTGCTATTGTATTGCCATTCCTCATGATTAGTTGCAGTACTTCACAAATAGCTACCGACACTAAAGAAATTGAGGTCCTTCAATTGGATTGGGCAGAACTTGGTAAAACCAAACCCTGGTTGGAATCCGAACAATGGGAGCCTGTGCCGGAAAAAGTAACACCTGGTAGACTCACATCCGCCCCTTCTGATGCTATAATTCTTTTTGATGGTACTAATCTGGACAATTGGCACAATCCAAAATATGAATATGGTGCAAGAATGGATCATGTTGAATCTGTCCTAAATGCGAGATTAAAAGCTCAGGAATATACGGATGCAGAATGGCTCGTCAAAGACGGAGCAGTGATAGTAGCACCAGGTAAAGGTGCCATCGAAACGAAACAATCATTTGGTGATATGCAATTACATATAGAATGGCTATCACCTGAAGATCCTGGAAAAAAGGACCAACTGTATAGCAATAGTGGAATCTTCTTGATGAGCTTATATGAGATTCAGGTGCTTAATTCTTACGAAAATAGTACCTATGGTAATGGACAAGCTGGTGCGATGTACAAACAGACAATGCCTTTAGTGAACTCTTCGCGACCACCTGGTGAATGGCAGTCTTATGATATTATTTTTACTGCCCCAAAATTCGATACAAGTAATGCACTTGTTTCTCCAGCATATGTTACTGCATTTCATAATGGAGTATTGATACAAAATCATACTGAATTGAAAGGGCCTTGCGTATATGTTGGACAACCACATTATATTCCACATCCTGATAAAATGCCTTTATTGTTGCAAGATCACGGAGATAAGGTCAGATTTAGGAACATATGGGTTAGAGAATTATGATGTAGAAAAAACAACAAGAATGAACTTTACAACACTGGCAAAAGATTTTTTGCAGCTGATTTATCCATTAGTCTGTCCGGGTTGTGCCAAATATCCGCAAGCCGAAGATGCATTGTTTTGCCCTTCATGTAAGGAGACATTACCTTTTTCACATACCTCCCTTGTTCCAAAGGAAAATCGCTTGATCGCCTTGTTCGAGAGCGAATACAACATACAGATTGGCGTAGCACTTTTTGCTATGGATATTGAAAGCATAATAGAGCACTGCATTAAAGAGTTGAAATACAATCACCGTCCGGAAGTTGGAATTGGACTAGGTGAATTATTTGGGAAACATTTTCATGAATTGCTCAATTCAGAAAAAGTTGATGTGATAATGCCTGTTCCCTTACATCGCACCAGACTAATTGCCAGGGGTTACAATCAATCAGAAAAAATATGCGAAGGCATTTCCAAACAAACAGGATTAAAGATCAACACAACAAGTTTAAAGCGTTCAAAAAAAACGAAAACACAAACAAAAAAATCGAAATCAAAACGCCTCAAATCACTAAACCACGCCTTTCGTTTGCAGTCTCCAAATGACCTCACTGGCAAACACGTTTTACTTGTAGATGATGTCATTACAACTGGAGCTACAATCTTAAGTTGCATTCACGCCTTGCGCGATGTGAAAAATATCACAATCAGTGTGGCTTGTATAGCCCTGCCAGTTGAGTAGTGTCTTAGTAAATGTTGAATGTTTATTTTTTGTCAATGCCTGATATAGCTTGACCGCTTGAATTTGCACATGCACTTGATTCTTGCACTTGCTTGTAATCCTTCAAGGGTCAAAAAACGCATCCTCCAAATGTGTCAACCTCATGATGTTTCCTTGCCAGTCCGTCAATATTCCAATAATATCAAAGCGCACTAGCCATTCATGATTTACTTTTCGCATGTATGCTTTAGCTGCATTAGTGATGAGCCGTTGTTGTTCTCGTCTGACTAGCCATTCAGGATTCCCATATTTATCGCTCGTTCTGGCTTTGACTTCTATGAAGACCATCGTTTCGCCTTGCTTAGCTATAATGTCTATCTCAGCATGACTGTATCTCCAATTTTGTTCTAAAATCCGATAACCCAAATTGACTAAATGGTCTTTTGCTTTGCGTTCTCCTATAGAACCAATACGTTTCTTCTTTGACATGATAAAGTTGTTGCTCACCTTTAAGTTACAAAATTGTAGTGTTACTCGATCTAATTTATTAAAGTAAAATCTCATCAGTGCCAACATGCTAGATTCTATTTTATTATTGTGAAATAGCATCGGCAGATACCATATACTTCAAGTACATTTGTAGGTATGTTGCAAAAAGTAAACCCTACTCATACAGAAGAGTGGACAAGGCTGAGTGAGCATTATACTCATATGTCTGATGTTGAAATGACTGACTTCTTTGAAAAGGATGCAAGTCGATTTGAATCTTTCTCCATCAAGCATGAAGACATTCTGGTAGACTACTCTAAAAATAGGATTAACAATCAGACAATAGATCTCCTCATTGAGTTAGCGAAAGCAGTCAAGCTAGATAAGGGTATCGAATCCATGTTTTCTGGTAGCCCAATCAATGAAACGGAACAACGTGCTGTACTGCATACTGCTCTCCGACAGCGAGAAGAAGTTGAGGTTTTGCTAGATGGTCAGAATATATTGACAGACATCCATGAAGTCAGGGAAAACATGAGAGTGTTTTGTGAAAATATACACAATGGAAATCATCGAGGATATACTGGGAAGAAGATTTCCTACATAGTCAACATTGGTATTGGCGGTTCTGATCTTGGACCTGTTATGGTAACAGAGGCCTTAAAGCCATTTTGGATTGATGGGATTAAAACATACTTTGTTTCTAACATTGATGGCTCCCATCTGGCCGAAGCTCTGAAATCGATTAATGCTGAAGAAGTACTATTCTTGATTGCTTCTAAAACATTTACGACTCAAGAAACGATGACAAATGCAAGGTCTGCCAAACAATGGTTTTTGGAGAATGGAGGCACGGAGGAAAACATCAAACAACACTTCGTCGCATTGTCAACTAACATTGAAGGAGCAACACAATTTGGTATAGCAAAAGAGAATGTTTTTGGTTTTTGGGATTGGGTTGGTGGCAGATATTCGTTGTCTAGTGCTATAGGTATGTCTATTGCCTTGACGATTGGCTATGGCCACTTTGAAGAATTATTGAATGGGCTCAATAACATGGATAATCATTTTCGCAATACTCCATTTGGTAAGAATATCCCTGTTATTCTTGCTTTGATAGGGATTTGGTATAATAATTTTTTTGGAGCAGAATCGGAAGCAATTTTGCCGTATGATCAATATTTACATCGTTTTCCAGCTTATTTTCAGCAAGGGAATATGGAAAGCAATGGTAAATCTGTTAATAGATCTGGGCAGAAAGTTGATTACCAAACTGGTCCTATTATTTGGGGTGAACCAGGGACCAATGGTCAACATGCCTTTTATCAATTGATTCATCAAGGAACAAAACTCATACCCTGTGATTTTATTGGAGTAGCTCAGAGTCATAATCCTATGGGAGATCACCATGATAAATTATTGTCAAATTTTTTCGCACAGACTGAGGCATTGATGGTAGGAAAAACAGCTGATGAAGTAATCAATGAATTCAAGGATAAAGGTGTGCCTAAGGATGAATATCAGGCCATCGTTCCATTTAAGGTTTTTTCTGGAAATAGACCGACCAATTCTATACTCGTTAAAAAATTGACGCCATATAGTCTAGGACAATTAATCGCGATGTATGAACATAAGATATTTGTACAAGGATACATTTGGAATATTTTCAGTTTTGACCAATGGGGTGTAGAATTAGGCAAACAACTAGCAAAGAAAATATTACCTGAGCTACAATCAACGGCACATATCACAGATCATGATGCTTCGACCAATGGATTGATTAATTTGTACAAATCATGGAAATGAGTCAAGGAATTTATCCATTAAAAGGAGCAGTCCAACATTACGCTTGGGGAGGGCAGGAGTTTATACCTAATTTACTTGATATCGATAATGTAGATCGAAAACCTTTTGCGGAGTATTGGATCGGTACACATCATCGTGGGGCAGCTCAAGTCTTAAAAAATGATGAATGGGTCAATCTTGATCAAATTTCATCGATTCCATTCTTAATGAAAATTCTGGATGTTCGGCAAATGTTGTCTATCCAATCTCATCCTTCAAAAGCACAAGCCGAGGTAGGTTTTAAAGCTGAGAATGAAAAGGAGATTCCTCTTGACGCATTCAATAGAGTATTTAAAGATGATAATCACAAACCAGAGTTAATGGTCGCACTGAGTGATTTCTGGTTGCTCCATGGATTCCAATCTCTGGCTAGTATCAGAAACATCTGTGAGAATATTCCTGCTTTTCATTCACTCATTCCATCTATCACCTCGATTTCATCCTTCTACTCATTCTTAATGAATCTCGATAGTGACAGTACTTCTGCAATTTTAGATAAGCTGTCTGCATATTTGAAAACTATAGATACCTCTGATAAAGACGAACCACATTACTGGGCAAACAAGGCATTTGATCAATATGGCCATGACAAAGGGATTTTTTCTATCTATTTTTTCAATTTGGTGCAGTTGAAAAAAGGTGAAGCGATTTATCAGGAAGCTGGTATTCCTCATGCTTATTTGGAAGGCCAGAATGTAGAAATCATGGCAAATTCAGATAATGTATTTAGGGCTGGATTGACACCTAAACATATAGACATTAACCTATTACTGTCTCATCTTGATTTTACTCCAGTAGTGCCTAAAGTCATACACGGCATCAAAAAGGATGACTTTATCAGTGTGTTCAAAAGTCCTGCAAAAGAATTTGAAGTACATCATGTCCGACTTGCCACAAACAAGAGAATAGTCTTGCAAAGTCGATCTCCAGAATGTTACTTCTGCATGGATGGTGTAGTCACAATATCATCTGGGTTGGTAGAGTTTACTTGTAGAAAGGGAGATTCATTTTTTGCTACAGAAGGAAGCTCCATTACACTAACATCAATTGCTGATTGTTCCTTGTTCAGATCGATTGTCCCTTAAGACTTAGTTGTAATCATTTATTTTTGAATATGAATAGAGTTCTATTTTGGATTGTGTTGTTTTTGCCGTTTTGTTCGATAGGCCAGGAAGTTGAATATTATGGTGAAGAAAATGGTGAAAAGTTGGATTGGGCCTTATATTACGTGAATAAGTATTACGTAGATTCGATCAATTCTAATAAGCTCGCTGAAGCTGCCTTGCGAGCAATTGCATCAGAGTTGGATCCATATTCTGTTTATCAGACTGCGGAAGAATTAAAAAAACAAAAGGAAAACGATGATGGCACACAGTTCATCGGTGTCGGTATCAATTTGATTATCATCAACCACTTCCCACATGTTACTTCTGTAATTAAAGGAAGTGCTGCTGCAGCAGCTGATTTGGAAAAGGGAGACATCATAAAGGAAATCAATGGACAGTCAATAAATAGAATTCCTCTTTACCAAGTGAATGAGTTGCTTCAGGGAAACCCAGGTACAATTGTGGATTTAGTCATCCAACGAGACAGTAAACAGTTCACAAAACAACTATCAAGAGCAAGAGTGCCATTGGTCAGTATTGAAACTTCATTCATGTTGACTGAAGACATTGGATACATCAAAATGATCAAATTCACCTCTAAGACGATAGAAGAATTCACCTCTGCATATCAAGAACTGAAGCGAAATGGAATGGAGGATCTGGTCCTTGACATGAGAGGAAATAACGGTGGGGTATTTCAAGCCTCGATTGATTTATCTTCTGTTTTTTTGAATGAAGGTAATCTAATAAGTTATACAGATGGAGTGATTGCAGATCGCAAGGATTATATCTGTGAATCAAATGGTGAGTTACGGCATGGCAAATTAATTATTTTGACTGACGGATACACGGCCTCTGCGAGTGAGGTGTTTTGTGGTGCAATTCAAGATTGGGACAGAGCATTGATCATTGGTGCACCAACATTTGGGAAAGGGTTGATCCAACAATCTTATGGCTTCAGTGATAGCTCAGCAATACGATTAACGATAAGCAAATATTTCAGACCAACTGGCAATGCGGTACAAAGACCAAATAATAACACCTTGATTTTTCCACCTGAGGTATATGTAGGAAGTGAGACTTTAGGTTTTTCAAAACAAGAGAGTAGAGCTAAAACTTTGTCAGGTAGAGATATTTATTCCTTAGGGGCTGGTGTCGTTCCAGATGTTTTCTATCCCAACGATTTTGTACAGGCACCTACAATTCCATATAAATACGTTGCGGAATATTTTTTCCAACAAAAAAAGCGGCTAAGAAACAAGTACAAAGACATAGATGCACTTTTAGCTAGCGATGAGATACAGACCTATATTAAGTTTAAAGATTCAAAAATAGAAGGTAGAGAACTGGCGGAAGTCAAAGGCTGGTTGGCAGCTTTGGTTTTTGAGAAAGACCATTATTATCAATCCATTTCAAAAGAAGATAAAGTCATCACCGAGGCCATAAAGAGGATGTCAGATGGAACATTTGATCGATTGGGTATCCGCTATTAGAATCTGATAAAATTGTGAGATGATTCCTTTCAAAGTGTAACTTTGTACTATGGGTTATGGTGATAAAAAGAATCAAGGTGTTACCTATAGGAAGTTTACGACTTTTCTATTGTTTGTAAGTAGTATTTGGCTTTTTCTGTCAATAATTGCTGATCGGAGTCCATTGAGAACAGTTACTTCTATAGGAGACTTATTTAGTAATTCTCCTGACCCTGTTTCTCACTATAGTCGAGATTTGCTACTTGCGGAAGTCAAAAAGAGAGATCGGTCGATTGATTCTCTAGAAAATGTCATTGATGATTTTTCTGTAATTAGGGAAAAAGACCAGGCAATTGTGATGATTGAATCCGACAAATTAAATGTTCGAGAATCACCTAATATTCAGTCTGAAGTACTTTTCAGAATTCCCGATTCTACATTAGTGAATATATTGATGTTTGATACAGAGCCTTATCATATTGATGGCAAATCAGGGAATTGGTGCAAGATTGAATATGAGTCTGAACAAGGTTGGGTGTGGGGCAATTATTTGAAAAAAGTCAATTCCATTAACTAAAAAAACCTTGCAAGTTTACACTTACAAGGTTTTGTCTTAGACGTGAGTCTGAGTACAATCAAAAGATCTCTTAGAATCTTCTGTTGTATCCTCCTCCACCGCCTCCACCGCCTCTGCGGTTATTGTCTTCTCTAGGGCGAGCCTTTTTAACAACAATTTGTCTGCCATCCATATCGCTTTCATTGAGATCTTCAATGGCAGCAAGTCCTTCAGCATCGTTTGGCATTTCAACAAAGCCATAGCCTTTTGATCTACCATCGAATTTGTCAGTAATAATTTTGACTGAATCTACCTGACCGAAAGATTCAAAAGCAGATCTTACTTGATCTTCACTCGTGTTGTAAGAAAGTTTTGCAACAAAAATGTTCATTATAAAAAAAATTAAAAAATAAAAAAATAGAGCTAAAAAAACGCAAAACAAAAATTACTTATTAACGAAAATACGAGAAAAAGAAACGTGAGATGCCTTACATAATAAACTCAAATGCTTTGTAAAGTTATATATAAAAGACGATTAGTGCCAGTCATTATTGCATTTTAGGCAGAAAATCTTTGCCAACTTTTTGAAAAAGAGGCTGTTATACCTACATAAAGCGTATATTTTGAAGTGGTATGACAACATAAGAAAGCAGGTTTTAGGGCAGCGAAAGCAACAAGTAAACCCCGTATTTCTAAAGGAAAAATTCAGCGATTCGACGATAAATGTCGATAAAACAGCTGAAATGATGCATAAATGGGGCTATGACCTGCTAAATGACATAGCCATTTCATACGTCAACTTCCTAAAATCCAATACTGGAACACCTATATTTCACTTCATTAAGCAAAATGGCATCAATGGCTTCGGTATTGAGCTAAAAAATTTTCCATATTCGACCAAAGATTGGAGGCAATTTCAATTTTTTGGCAAGGAAAAGCTGAAAAAAAGCAAATATGTTGTTCAATTACAGGAAGTTACAAGCAAATCTGACCTTGGTAATCTTTTCACTACATTTCGATACTATTTGAAGCCTTCCATCAAATTGATGACCTCCATTCCATCAGAACAATTATTCGGTAACATCACCCTTGAATTGATATTGCGAAATGAAAAGCCGTATAGATTACTGCTCAAGGCAAATTATTACAGCGATAGGAATTACAAGGCAGAAAAAGCCTTCATTGATATTTTTGAGACCTTAAAAGGCAGCTCTTCCAAAGAATAACTACAACAGAGTATTTTATTTAGTTAACGTATACACTAAAGTTACATCCGTATGATTTTTGACTGGATTTCTATCTAATTTACAGAAGGAAAACCTCGAGTCTTTTATGCACCCCTAAAATTCCTTGTTCTTAGGTATTTATAAACCCGTACTTCAAGTCCTCATGAATTTGGCTAGAGCGTTATTATTGAGTCATTTTCATTTTTATATGTGTTGCAGGAAAAGCAAATTGTAATGAAAACAAAGAGGCATACATAGTTATAACGAAATGGCATTGTTGCGTTTTGATGCATCAAAAATTAATTCCTATGCTTCAAAGCATCATCAACTGTCGGTACAAAATGACCATTGCCGCCTGCTCGTTCATCATCAAAGGTAGTTGGAATTGAGTCTGATTGCGAGCGCTCGTCCCAAGTAATGGACTGGGTGCCGTCATCTTTTTGAACCATGGTGATGCACTCTTCTACTGGACAAACAAGTGAACACAAATTACAGCCGACACAGTTTTCTTCTATGATTTCAGGAATTCTGCCTTTACCGTTTCCGGGTATTGCAATTGCCTGATGAGCACCATCGTCGCAAGCGATATAGCACAGATCACATCCGATACATTTAGACTCATCTATCTCTGCAACTACTTTGTACTTTAGATTCAAGTGCTTCCATTCCGTAACATTGGGTAGGGCTTTACCTCTAAAGTCTTCTATCGTTTCGTAGCCTTTGTCAAGCATGAATCGCTGTAAGCCTTTTTCCATTTCTCTGACTATGCCAAAACCGTAATGCATTACTGCCGTGCAGACTTGAACAGAACCAGCACCCAGCAAAATGAATTCTACGACATCACGCCAGCTTTCAATACCTCCGATTGCTGAAATTGGAGTATCCTTAATATGATCATGCTTAGCAAGCTCCTTTACCATTTCTAAGGCGATTGGTTTTACTGCTGGTCCGCAGTAGCCACCATTCGTTCCTTTGCCATCGACAACAGGATAAGGGGCATAACTGTCAAGGTCAATACCTACAATACTTTTGATTGTATTGATCAAGGAGACTGCATCCGTACCTCCTTCAACCGCAGCTAATCCTGGATCTACGATGTGCGAAATGTTAGGAGTTAATTTTGTAATGACAGGTACAGTCGCGAATTCTTTTGCCCACTCAACAATTGTCTTTAATACAGCTGGCTCTTGCCCAACTGCTGAGCCCATTCCACGTTCGCACATACCGTGAGGACAACCAAAATTCAATTCAATACCATCAACTCCGGCATTCTCTGAATCTTTGATGATTTGTTCCCACTCCTTTTTTGATTCTACCATCAAAGAAGCAATCACAGCATGATTCGGGAAGTATTTTTTGACTTCTTCTATTTCCTTTAGATTTTCGGATAAAGTCCTGTCTGTGATTAATTCTATATTATTAAATCCAGCCATTCTGGTACCACGATAATTGACGGATCCATATCTACTTGAAACATTAATGACTGGTATGCCGAGCGTTTTCCAAACGGCACCACCCCAACCAGCATCGAATGCTTTCATTACCTGATAGCCAGAATTTGTAGGAGGCGCGGAAGCCAACCAAAATGGATTAGGTGATTTTATTCCTGCAAAGTCTATAGATAAGTCTGGCATGTCAATTATTTAGTAGTTAACCATTGGTGAATCCCTAAGGCAGCCATCTTTCCTTCATAGGCTCCATTAACGACTTCTGCACCGCCATTAACGGCATCGCCACCTGCAAAATATTTTGGATTGGTTGTCTGATATGTTTCTTCTTTAACTTGTATTCTACTTTTGCTGTCTAATTCCAATCCATCAATTTGAGAAAGGAATGTCCCTTGCTTTGCTTGTCCAGTTGCTTTAATCACAAGATCGCAATCAATGACAAATTCTGATCCTGTGATGTTCACAAGTTTGCCGGTTACGATTTCAGTTTTTATAAACTTGACTCCAGTCGCTTTTCCATCACCCAAAATCTCTAAAGGTGTCGCATTGAATATCGGATCTACCCCAGTTGACACAGCATACTTAAATTCAAAATCATAAGCACCCATACTTTCTTGACCACGTCGATAGACCAGTGAAATTTGAGATGCTCCCATCTTTGCTGATTCAGAAGCAGCATCCATGGCTGTATTTCCTCCTCCTATAATGACCACTTTTTCTGGTACCTTGATGTCGTGATGCTTCATTCTGAGTTCTTCTATGAATTCGACTGCTCCGATGACGCCATCTTTATCCTCACCATCTAATCCCAGTTGACGAGTAGATCCCAAACCGACTCCTAGAAATATAGCATCATACGTATTTTCTAATTGTTGTATTTGTTCTTTTGTTTCAATTGCTTGTTGATAATGAATGGTAAAACCCAGTTGATTTTGTAAATAATCAATTTCGTCAAGCACTTCTTCATTTGAAATTTTATACGGCGCAATGCCATAAACGGTAAGCCCTGAGGGTTTCTCTTTTGCTTCAAAAATATCAACAGTATAACCTAGGACGCGTAGTTCACATGCACAAGCAATTCCAGCTGGTCCAGCACCAACAATAGCGACTTTTTTCCCATTTGACTCGCCAGGAGTAAACAATGTTACTCCTTGATCCATTGCTTTATTAGTGGCAAAATTTTGAAGACGACCAATTTGTATAACAGGTACTTGTTGGTTGTCATATACACATGATCCTTCGCACAATTCTGTAGTTGGACACACTACTCCACAAGCATTTCCTAACCAGTTGGATTCAAATATTGTTTCTGCTGCGCCAATGATATTGTCTGTATGAATTTGTTTGATGAATAATGGAATGTCAATATGAGTAGGACAGGCATGCATACATGGTGCATCATAGCAAAATAGGCAGCGTCCACTTTCGTAGAATGCTTCAGTGTCATTCATCAATGGCTTCTTCTGCGCAAAGTTTTCTTGAAATTCAGCTTCTGTATTTGGTGGTTTGTATTGGCCCATTTTCTATATCGAAATAAATTTCTTTAAGCAAGAGTAACGGAGCCCTTTGCTTCAGTCAAAATATTCTGAAACGAAGGCCCTCCCGATAGCTATCGGGACTCACATTTTCTATTAATAAATTACAATTCAGTCAACTTACCATAAGTCTCTGGTCGTCTGTCTCTATAAAATTGCCAAGTGGATCTAACCTCATCAATCATATCCAGATCAAATTCTGATATCAATAATTCGTCATCATATTCTGAGGCCTCTGCAATTATCTGTCCTCTTGGATCAACGAAATAAGATGTACCGTAAAACCGGCCAAGATCCCATGGCTTTTCTTCTCCAACTCGATTGATACATCCCATGAAATATCCGTTTGCTGCGGCATGTGCAGGCTGTTCGAGTTTCCATAGGTACTGAGATAATCCTGCAACAGTTGCAGACGGATTGTAAACGATTTCTGCTCCATTCAATCCGAGGACTCTGGCGCCATCTGGAAAGTGTCTGTCGTAACAGATGTACACACCTACCTTCGCGTACTTTGTTTGGAAAACGGGGTAGCCCAGATTCCCAGGCTTAAAAAAGAATTTTTCCCAAAACCCAGTTGTATGTGGAATATGATTTTTTCTGTATTTACCTAGGTATTTTCCATCGGCGTCAATAACAGCTGCAGTATTATATAAAACACCAGCTTGCTCCTTTTCGAAAACAGGAACGACGATGACCATTTCATATTTCTTTGCATATTCCTGCATTCGCTCAATAGTTGGACCAGGCACAGCTTCTGCTGACGCATACCATTTTCGATCCTGACCCGGACAAAAATATGGAGTGTTGAAAATCTCCTGGAGACACAAAATCTGCACACCTTGTTTTCCCGCATCTTCGATGTATGGAATATGTTTGTCCATCATGGCATCCATGATTTCTTGGATCGTTCCTTCTCCTTCAGTCATTGGTAAACTCATTTGGATGAGTCCTGATTTTACGATTCTAGGCATTATATTCTGTTTTGATGTTTATTTGAATGAGAATATATACAATATACTGTATTCAGTAAATTTTTGGAATAATACGAGATTTTACTTTATTAACATACTCGTCCCATAAAGGACCATATTTTTTCGCACACCGTTTGTCATCATCGATTTGTCTTGGCACAAGCAATAAAACATAATATAATGGATATAACCATGGCCAGATGATACCATAATGACCAACACTTGTAGCAATACCCAGACCCATTAATATTTCACCTAAATAATTGATGTGTCGACTTAAACCCCAAAATCCATTGACCAATAATTTACGGTCACCATCAGAAATGTATTGAGGTTTGATCCATAGAAATTTTTTATCTGGATTCCGTTTAAAATAATACTTCTGCAAATTGGCTCCTCTGGCTAACATCCATCCTCCAAAAAATAGAATTAGTGATAAAATGAATTGCCAAGATTGCATGCCAGGATCGGGTAAATCAACTGTGCTCCAAATTGCAATCGCATAGAAATACGGATAGAAAGACAAACATCCCCATCCAAGTTTGAATCCTATCCTTTCTGCAAAGATGTCGTAGGTATACAAATGTACATGCTCGAAGATTAAATAATCCATGACAAACCAAATAATCATGAACATGCAGAGATAGATCCCATTATTTCCATTTAAGCTAAAAGAATCAAAATGAGAAACAGCAGCACTAAGTACATTCAGTACGAGCATAACAGCACCAATTAAATACAACAGCATTTTATGATCTAAATACCCGTTCTTAAATTGTGGATTTAATTTGCGACCGAGATAATAATCCTTTAAGACATTGTTGCTTACTGGTTTTGTAGAGAACACCATGTATGCACTATATAACAATCCAATTATAACAGCTGAAATAATACTAGACCAGCGATGAGTATATAACCAAATTAGAGCATTGAATTTAGGCGCAACATAAGCCCAGGTTCCAACTGAAGCAAACAATACAAAAATGCCATTCAACCTATATCTTAATTTTTGTCCAGTTTGTTCATTGTTGACATAGCCAGTATACCATCGACCAGGAATGATCAGGTGCAAAATGGTAATGATCAAATAGATGACAGGAGGGATTATCAATCCGATGAACATATTCATATCAAGTCTTTTGTATTGGAAGCCATAATCTTAATTGCTAAGTGTTTTGGTAATATCCTTGTCATAATAAAATGACCAATTTGATTTATCCTGCCAGGTACAATAACAGGTACTTTTCCCAATGAACTGATGGCTTTTTCTGCAACAATTTCTGGATCAAGGGCACCACTAGCTTCTTTGTTTTTACTATAAGTCTTGAAGTACCCTGGTGTACGAATCGCACCTGCAACGCATGACAGAACATCTATTTTATTTTCTTTCAATTCATACCAAAGACCTTCGGCTAAAGTGGTGTTAAATGATTTGGAGGCAGCATAGGCAGCAAGTTTTGGTGTGCCTTGGTTTCCTGCCATCGAAGACATCAAAATGATTCCACCTGCTCTTTTTGATTTGAGTAATCTATTGACAAAATAGTTTGTTACTAATAAGGGAGTATTGATATTGACGGTGTTGATTTGGGATAACTTCTCGAATGACATTTCTACAAAATTTCCAACTGGTGCATATGCCGCATTGTATATTAATAGTCCAATATTATAGTCCAGTGATTTTAGGATCTCAATTGTATCCGCTGTCTTTTGAAGATCATGTGTAATCAACTTAATGTTTACGTTGAAACGAGATTTAATGTCATTACTGACTTCTTGTAAATGAACTGTTCTTCGTGCAATCAAAATGAGATGTAATCCTCTTGATGCAAGTGACATGGCAAATGCTTTACCCAATCCTTCTGATGCACCAGCTACAATGGCCCATTTCCCATATGCTGAATAAAACGAATTCGCTTGCAATAGTCAGTGATTAATCAAATTTAGAAAATCAATGATGTTTTGCCTCGTTTGATAAATTGCCCATATCCTGGTTCTAACTTACAGTCACCATTTTCGATTCCGATTTTTCCTCTCATAATGACAGTTTCTGTTTTGCCTGTCAATTCCCAACCTTCATACGCAGAGTAATCAACATTCATGTGGTGAGAATCCACAGATATGGTGTGTTGCTTTTCTGGATCGAAAATGACAATATCTGCGTCTGCTCCAATTGCAATTGTTCCTTTAGTTGGAAACATTCCAAATATTTTTGCAGCATTGGTGCTGGTAACTTCTACAAATTTGTTCAATGATATTTTACCTTTTCTGACACCTTCTGAATACATCAATTCTATCCGATGTTCAATTGCAGGATGACCATTCGGTATCTTGGCGAAATCATCCTTACCCATTAATTTTTGTTCCCATTTGAATGGGCAATGATCTGTTCCAACGACTTGAATCAAGCCCTGATTTATGCCAGACCACAATGCAGTCTGATCTTTTTTCTTTCTTAATGGTGGACTCATCACCCATTTGGCTCCTTCAAAATCCTGCTCATATAAAGAAGCATCTAGCACCAGATATTGAGAGCATGTTTCTACCAATACCCGTTGATTTCTTAAACTAGCTTTCCGAACAGCATTCAACGCACCTTCGCAAGTCATGTGAACAATATATCCTGGGCAGCCTGTATATTCCAACATGTCAGCAAACCTTCCTGAGGCTTCAGCTTCCGTAACTTCAGGCTGTGATAAGTAATGATAAATAGGTGCTCGATTACCCAATGCTTGATTTTTAGCAATCAAGGAATCTATCATATCACCGTTCGTGGCATGGACGGTAACTAAGCCTCCATTTTCTTTTACGACTTTCATCAACTGGACCATCTGACCGTCGTCGATCATCAATGCACCTTTGTAAGCCATAAATGTTTTGAATGATGTGATGCCTTCATCCTCAATCATCTGTACAACTTCTTTTGCTACATCATCATTGAAGTCAGTGACTGCCATGTGGTATGAGTAATCACCAATAGCTTTGCCTTGAGATCTACCTTGCCATTCCTTAAGCGCATTATGCAACGTATCACCTTGTGTTTGTAAAATAAAATCAATCACCATTGTGGTACCGCCATGCATAGCGGCTCTTGTTCCACTCGTGTAGTCATCGCTAGAAAAGGTACCCATAAAAGGCATATCCAAATGAACGTGCGGATCGATGCCACCAGGCAGCACTAGTTTTCCAGAAGCATCAATAGTTCGATCGGCGCTGATCGTTAAGTTCTTTCCTATGGCCGCGATCTGCTCACCTTCTAAAAACAGATCTGCTACATAGTCTGATTCTGCTGTTACAATTCTTCCGTTTTTAATTAAAATTGACATTGAATTTAATGTTGAATGATTTTTGCCGAGAGGTGAAACACCTTAGACTCAGTTCTCAACCTGAGCAAAAGGTCTTTAACCTCTTTGCGAGTTAATTTCGTTTCATCATAATGTAATAAACCAAAAATGAAACAAAGAATCCTGAAAACCAAGATAAGGAATATAATGCGCTCAGAGCCGGCACAAAATAACCAACCAATGCTGTAATCACACCTAAGGCAAGAGCAATCATCGCGCTTGGATTGAACCCATTCCGAAAGGAGTAAATTCCATTTTCCTTATACAATTCGTCTAAGTCCAATTCAGTATTGCGAATTAAATAGTAGTCACAAAGCATAACTCCAAGAACAGGTCCAAGCAATCCACTTACAAAAATCAGCACATTACTAATCTGGTCCATTAATATCCAAGGGCAAATAACAATCCCGATGATCCCGGTGATGATACCACCAGTTCGGAAACTTATTTTTTGAGGCCACAGATTTGAAAAAGCATTTGAGGGGGCAATAACATTAGCAGCAATGTTGGTGCTTAATGTTGCAATGAGCATAAAAAGTTGTGAGATGATTACCACTGTTGGACTTTCAAATTTTGATAGTAAAGAGACTGGATCCCACGGAGCATCATCTCCTATCAGGATATCATCAAAGTTGATGATGGCTGCACAGGTAACAAAAATACCGACAAAACTATACAGCATCATCGTGCCGGGTAACCCAATGAATTGACCAGTAATTTGAGCCTTTTGAGTTGCGGCATATCTGGTAATATCTGCAATGCTCAATGACATTGTAGCCCAGAAACCTACCATGATTGTTAACCACAAAATGTAATCCCAAATCCTTGATCCTATTGCTTTCTCGCTCGATGCCTTTTCTGCAACAGATACCACGCTAGATTCTATGCCAGTATTATTATTTCTAAATTGAATTTTGAGAGAAGAGTCTTTTGGTAATGGTCCAAGATTTACCAATCCGCGATTAATTGCTTGCCAGTTTTTTTGATCATCTCCAATTCTTAATCTGAAATCAGTTGCCTTAATGGTTCCATCTTTATACATCAATGGATGTATCTCAAGCATGGTATTGAGATTTTCCTCATACTTGCTGGCGGTAGCTTTAGATAATTGTTTGCTTTGATCGAGCACAATGCCAAATCCTTTCGCTTGCATCCCTCCCCATACAATAAGTAAGATTCCCATCAGGATGAGTATTGGTGCAGAATACTGTTCTAAAAATTTAATGCTTTCAGTGCCTTTCCAGATAAAGTAAACATTAATCAACCAGAATATGCCGAAGGCGATAAACTTACCTGTACTCAATCCAAGACTGCCGTCATTTCCCGTAAGGGCATTAAAAATAGCATAGATTGCCAAGCCTCCTATCCATGTTTGTATACCAAACCAACCGCAAGCGACAAGTGCACGTACAAGCGCTGGCAAGTGAATCCCTCTAATGCCGAAGGAGGATCTGCCGATAACTGGAAAAGGAATACCATATTTGACACCAGCATGTCCATTCATGACCATCGGGAGAGTAATGATGAGATTTGCCAATCCGATTATGATGAGTGACTCTAACCAGCTCATGCCGCCTTTGATCATGTAAGATGCCAGCAGATAAGTGGGAATGCAAACTGCCATTCCTACCCAAAGTGCAGCAAGGTTCCACATAGACCATGTCCGAGCCTTGGCGGGGACTGGTGCTAAATCTTCGCTCCACAAATGCGATGAAGATATGTCTTCTGTTAATTCTACAATTTCTTTTTCTGCCATGGACTAGTGACAATGTGCGTCTGCAATGCTTAGTGCCTCAGAAATTATTCCAAAACCTTCATCAATCTCTGCTTTGGTAATGTTGAGAGGTGGAGCTATGAAAATGAAATTCCATTTGACGAAAGTAAACATACCAAGTTCTCTAATCTTGCTAGCTAGTTTCATTGTAGGAATGGCATCTTCACCCTTTGCATTCCATGGAGCAAATGGCTCTTTGGTGTCCCGGTTTTTTACCAATTCAATGCAACCCAACAACCCGGTATTTCTAAAGTCACCAATTGAAGGATGTTGCTCAGTAAGTTCAGCTACCTTACTGTCGATGTATTTACCCATGATAGATGCATTGTCTATCATGTTTTCTTCTTGCATAATAGTAAGATTTTCTAATGCAGCGGCACAACAAGTAGGATGTGCAGAATAGGTCAATCCGATCACCAGTGGGTGTTCATCGAAGTACTCACCTATTTCCTTTGTCACAATTGTACCACCCAGTGGCAAGTAACCCGAGGTCAAGCCTTTTGCCATGCACATGATGTCAGGTGTCACGTCATGATGATCGATTCCAAACCACTTGCCAGTTCTTCCGAAGCCACTCATCACCTCATCACAAATGAGGAGAATGCCATATTTGTCTGCGATTTTTCGTAAGCCTTTCCAATAGTTTGGAGGATATTTGATGCAACCTGACGAGCCAGATTCTCCTTCCATTAATATGGCGGCAACACTCGAAGGATTTTGATATAACAGTACTTGTTCTAAATTTCGCAATGCCATTTCGCCACATTCTTCAATGTTAGAAGTATTCCATGGACATCGATAGAAATAGGGGTTTTCTACCTGCACAAAATTTGGTGCAGCCTGTGAATCAACTGCATGTTTGCGAGGGTCTCCTCCGGCAGAAATGGCGCCCATTGTTGCTCCATGATAAGATCTATATTGCGTAATGATCTTGTGCCTACCGGTGTACATTCGCGCAATCTTGATTCCATTTTCAATTGCTTCTGCACCACCAAGTGTGAAAAATGTTTTCGTCAAATTACCTGGCGTGATGTCTGCTAATTTTTTGCCAAGCTCTCCGCGTACTTCTGTCGCCATGCCAGGATATGCATAGCTAATGTCACGCATTTGCCTGGCTACAGCTTCAGTGATTCGCTGATTGCCATGACCAATGTTTACATTCATCAACTGTGAAGTAAAATCAATATACTTTTTACCATCGCGATCGTAGAGATAACAGCCTTCACCTCGTTTTATGTTGACCGGATTAAGGCCTCCTTGTTTGGCCCATGAGAATAGTGTGTAGTCTTTGCAATTATCAACTATCTGCTGTTTATTGATTGTGGTATCGATCATAATTATTATTTAAATCTGGCAAGAGTAACAGAGTCCTTTGCCTCAGTACTGGCTAAATTTCTGAATCGAAGGTCTCCGCACCTCTCGTTAATTCCGCAGAGAGGTGAAACACCTTCTGCTCAGTTACGATTCTTAAACTGAGCCAAAGGTCTCTGACCTCTTGGCGTGGCAAAAAAGTTTCATGACATCCAATTCGTTTTATCCTCTGGATTCCACTTCGTAGTGGTCTTTTTATTTTGTGTCCAAAATTCAATTGAACTTCGTCCAGTAATGTCTCCGACGCCGAATTTGGATTCATTCCAACCTCCAAATGAGAATGGTTCTCTAGGTACGGGTACACCAATATTGACACCTACCATACCAGCACTTGCTTTCTCTATGACTTTCTTTGCTAAGCCCCCGCTTTGTGTGAAGACGGCAGCTGCATTTCCGTAATTCGATTTGTTTTCGATCTCGATTGCCTCATCGATGTCATTCGCTCGAATGATAGAAATCACTGGTCCAAATACTTCTTCCTGAGCAATTTTCATATCAGGTTTAACATGGTCGATAATTGTTGGTCCAACATAAAATCCATCTTCTTTTCCAGGTACGACAGTGTTTCGTCCATCGAGCAGAATTTTAGCTCCTTGCTGTTCCGCCTCTGTTATGTAGTTTTCGATTCTTTCCTTTGCTTCCTTGCTGATTACAGAGCCAAGATTCTCTCCTGGTACAATTTGTTTCCCTTCTTCCACCATTTTGTCAATGATGTGTTGGACAGCATCAACGCCAACCATCACGGCTGCTGCCATACACCGTTGACCAGCGCAGCCCGACATAGAAGCAACGACATTGTTGGCTGTCATTTGTGGATGAGCATCTGGCAATACTAGTAAGTGATTTTTTGCACCACCCAATGCAACACAGCGTTTCAGATTTGAGGTAGCTCGTTTATACACAATTTTGGCAACTCGAGTTGAGCCTACAAAAGATACAGCTTCAATTTTTGGATGATCACAGATTGCCTCTACTAGATCTTTTCCTCCATGAACGACATTTAATACACCATCCGGTAGACCTGCTTCCTTCAATAATTCTGCCATTCGCATTGCACTCAATGGGACCAATTCTGAAGGCTTAAGAATAACTGTGTTGCCTAGTACCAAAGCATTAGGAATAGTCCAATGAGGTACCATGTTTGGAAAGTTGAATGGTGTAATGCATGCTACGACACCTACAGGTTTTCGCTCTATTTTACATTCGACACCTCGACTAACTTCTTGGATTTCGTTGGTTACAATTTGTGGCATGGAGACTGCAAATTCACACAACTCGATACTTTTCAAAACCTCTCCTTTAGCTTCACCATAAGTTTTACCGTTTTCGAGTGTGACCAATTGGGTCAACTCATCTAGATGTTCTTCTAGCAATGTTCGGTATTTAAAAAAAACTTGAACCCGTTCTTTCAGAGTTAGACCTGACCAGCCTTTGAATGCAGCTGACGCTGATTGGACTGCTTGATCAAGTTCAGTTTTTCCACTCATCGGAATGGTAGAAATAGTAGATCCATCTATCGGACTTAATATATCTAATGAAGGTTGTCCGTTTCTAATATGTTCGCCATTGATGAAGTTTTTCACTTCTGGTTTAGCAGCAATAGTTTTCATTTGAGAATTAGTTTAATAGTATCAATAACTTTAGGAGATAAGTTTTCAGTTAAAAATGATTTACTGAGTGTTTAAATTTAGCTAAAATTCTGAAATACAAGGAATAGTAGTCGGTACAAATTTCGATAGTAAATATTGGTACAGTTCTGATATCTTTGCACAAATTCTGAACATGTTTAAAATTAATATATATCTCAAGTTTGCATTGATCGCTTTAACCCTAGGTGGTGGTATTCTACTATGGATCCTTTATGGATTTTGGTTTTCTTTTCCATTTCTCTTAATCGGGATCGGTCTTCTTGCTAGTTATTTCTTACTGGGTACGATTACATCAGCGGCTGAGATGATTCAGGATATGAAGTTTGCAGCAGCAGAAAAACGATTGAACCTGACTTTTTTTCCTAACCTTTTGTTCGTGACAAATCGCGCAATCTATTACATCATGAGAGGTGCCATTGCAATGGATAAGAAAGATACTAAAGGAGCAGAAGCATTATTCCAGAAAGCGAATAGCATGAAATTGCCAAGTGATAATGAGAAAGCGATGGTGTTGTTGCAATTGGCTAATATTAATGCAACAAAGAATAAATGGAGTGCTGCAAAAAATTATTTCCGAGAAGCAAAAAGTTTAAAGATCTCTGAAGGGCCAATAAAGGAACAACTTGCACAATTTGAAAGAGCTTTGCAAAACCAAGGACAAGTCAAACTGGCGAGAAGTATGGGTAAGCAAGGAATGCAGATGATGAAAGGTGGAGGTAGTAGTAAAAGACGTAGGCCTAAGATGAGGTAAATTGGGTATTTTTGGAGTAGCGAATCAAAGAATCAAATCTGCAACATCTTGATTGAATCCAGGTTCGACTAATGTCACAATTACCCCGGCCAACATTGATAATAAAAAAGAAGGACCTAAGACATCGAGTTGCTCAATGATTGGACCTATATGTTCAAATTGAGTTAGACCAAATTTAAAAAAAGGAACGCTTAAAAAGCCGACAAGCATAGAGGCGATTGCTCCTTTTTCAGAATATCTTGACCAAAATAAGGACAAGATTATCACCGGACAAAAGGTAGCAGCAATCCCAGACCAACCAAAAATGACAAACCAAAAAATCGTTCTTTCCGGAGTGGTAAAAGCTACAGTCATCGCAATTGCCAATGCAAGTAATGCCATTCCCAATGTTACAATTCTAGAAAGTCTTGTGACATTTTCAATCTTAGATTTAGGATGTAAAATTTGTTGGTAAATATCTCTCATGATCGCACTTGAAGCGACAACTAGTAATGAGTCAATTGTAGACATAATTGCAGATAACACAACAGCTATATAAAATCCTACAATGACCAATGGGAAGGTATATTCAACTAATTGGATTAATACATTTTGTCCATTGTTGCCCAATATTGCTTCAGGATCAGCACCTGCTTCTGTAAATAAATAGCGACCAATTATACCAATAGCAACTGCAGCTGAATCTGTAAGTAGTGTGTAAAAAATGGCAACCCATCGTCCCTTGTTGATCTCCTCTTCGTCTTTGATTGACATAAATCGAACAAAGATTTGTGGTGACCCCATAAACCCTAATCCAATCAACACATAACCTGCAATTGTCGCAACAGCAAGAATATCCAGATTTCCACCCCATATATTTACAAGATCAGGATCTATAGCAGACAATCCATTTAGGATGTCCGTACCAGTTGATAATTTGAAAACAGCAAAGATGGGTAGTAAGACCAATCCTAAAAACATTAATATACCTTGGAAAAGATCTGACCATGCTACCGCAACAAAACCTCCAAAAAAGATATATGCCAATACAATAACAAACCCAAATAATGCCCCGAAATAATAATTCCAACCCAAAAAGGCCTCAAAAGCTGAACCAGTAGCATCTATCTGGGCACTGACATAAATAATCACAAATATGGCTAAGGACAAACTAGCTATTAATCGAAGGGTATGTGTCTTTGATTGAAAACGACTGACCAGATAATCGGGAATCGTAATGGACTCATATTTATCGGTTAACCACTTGAATCGTTTTGCCAACACAAACCAAGCAACTGACACACCAATGATTTCTCCAAGGACTACCCAAAAAGCACTGACTCCAGCAATGGCACCTAGACCTGTCAATCCCAATAGAAGCCAAGCTGACTCGCCTGTTGCACGAGTTGAAAATGCAACAACCCAATAGCCAAGCTTTTTACCTCCTACATAATAATCTTTCATATCCTTGACCTTTTTTGAAGAGATAAAGCCAATAAAGAGCAAGACGATAAAATAGAGTGCGAGGATGAGATATTTTGTAAGCATGTAGGTTTTGAATATACGTAAATCTAGGACAAGTAATTTTAATCACTTGTAAGGATTACAATAAATCAAGTATATCTTTTCTTTAATACTTTCAAGCAATTGTATCTTCAAGATATGATACGATTCTCTTTATTGAATTTCTTTACCATCATTCTTTTATTTGTTTCCTGTGCTGACAAAAAAGTTGCAGAAGCATCAAAAAAAGCAGTAAGCATCAAAAAAAATGCCTCAGGTCAAACCCAATTCCATATAAATGGACAAGCCTTTACCATCAAAGGTGTCGGCTTTGAAAGTAATCAGTATGCAGCGTTAAAAACTGCTGGAGGAAATGCGATCAGAACATGGAGAACTACGGATCCACCAAGCGTTTTGGATTCAGCAGCAAATCATGGCTTGATGGTTGCCTTAGGTCTTGACATCGAAAAAGAATTACACGATTTCGATTATAATGACGAGGAAGCTGTTGCGCATCAATTTGAAGAAATCAAAGAGCAAGTATTGAAGTACAAGGATCACCCAAATCTGCTCTGTTGGGTTGCAGGCAATGAGTTGAATTTACTCTTCAATGAAGATGGAAGCTTGAAATTGGTAAATCCGAAAACGTACATTGCCTTAAACGATATCGTACAATTCATCAAAGAAGTTGATCCACATCATCCAGTAACGACAACCTTTGCTGGTGGAGAAAAATCTCATGTGGAACTCTGTCTCAAACATTGTCCAGACCTTGATTTCATTTCTTATCAAATTTATGGAGGGTTAGCTGATGTCCACAAAATTGCTAAGCGTTCTTCTCCTGGCATGCCATATGCAGTTACAGAATTTGGTCCAATGGGGCATTGGGAAATGCCATCAACTGAGTGGGGTAGAGAAATAGAAGAACCAAGTTCAGCCAAAGCAAAGGGCTACGCAGATCGAATGGCAACAGCATTTGGTACAAATCCTACTGGCCTTTGTCTTGGAGGATTTGCTTTTTTGTGGGGACAAAAGCAAGAGCGAACGCCGACTTGGTATGGGGTGCTTGGTAAGGATGGTGAACCTACAGAGACTGTTGATGAGTTGACTCGTTTATGGACGGGAAGTTTACCTGCCAACCGTGCACCTGTTGTTCAGCAAATTCTAATTGATGGCAAATCTCCTACTGATAATCTTTACGTAAGTCCTGGGACTTCTCATACCGCAACAGTAGATTACAGCGACCCTGAGAATAAGTCCTTAACCGTTAGATATGCTATAATGAATGAAGTAAAAGAACGTAGTCAAGGTGGTGCATTTGAAAAAGAACCTGAAGAAATTGCATTTGAGCATTCAGTCGGGCAAAATGGGCAATTGACATTTAAAGCACCTGTTCAAGAAGGAGATTATAGGTTGTTTGTCTACGCTCATGATGATGGGGGCAAATTAGGATACAGTAATATGCCATTCTTTGTCAGGAAGTGATGATTCTACTCTGATGTTTTTCGAGGGCATTGGCAAATTGTTTCACTGTAGACTTGATTAGTGGTTGATATAAATATCTAAAAAACCAGCCAGGTCCTCCTGTAGCTCTTTCTTCTTTTTCAACTCTTGCACGAGGGTGATCCATAAAGCTCAGATATCCTTGCTTGACAGCTACTGGTTCTTTGTAGAATTCCAGACGGTACAAATGCTTGAGATTTTTGTAACCATAATGAGCTGGTGCTACTAATCGCACAGGTGCTCCATGAGCTATATTGAGTTTTTCACCATTGAGTGTATCTGCCAGAAGGACATCATTCTTTAACAAATCTTCTAGCAACATTCCAGTTTTATAACCGTCTTGTGCTTTCAATACAACAAAGGATAGGCTTGAAGGCTCGTCTATAGTTTTTGAAATAATGCTTTCAAATATGTCCTTGAACTTAACACCACTCCAATGCAATGATTGCTTAGTCCAGGTTGTCACGCAATGAAAATCGGAGATTTGATTTAGTCTGGGCAAAGCATTGAAAGCTTTTGAGTCAAGAAGTCCGTTACAATCTCCTCCAATTTCAACTTTTACTAAATCGGTATTGGTAGGAAATCTATTAGCATATTGGGGCAGGCCAAATCTTGGAAAGTCTTCTCTTGTTTTTTGTCCTGGTGGAAGTGAGTTGTGCATGAAATGTAAACAAGTTCCATGATCATTTGTTTTTAGGAGCAAAGAAGTGAAATACCTTTTGTTTCGTACTATATCTGAGGCAAAGGTCTTGGACCTCTTGCCGATATTGACGCTTAAAAATCTGTTAATTTACCTGTTTCAATGGTCAAACTGCCTTATCTTTGTGTTCTTAGATTGTGATACATCGGTTTTTACATATCATCATATCACTTACTTTACTCCTCAGTACCTCTGGAGTAACAGTTACTGCTTATTTCTGCCAGGATAACCTGAGTGGGTTAAGCTTATTTTCTCCTTCAGAATGCAATAGTTCTGTGAAAGCTTGTTGCTTGAAATCAGAAGGCAAGAAAAAGTGTTGTACTTCTGATTCTGAGTTTTTTAAGATTGATATCGATCAGCAACTATCAAAAGTTATCGATCATATTGATTTGGATTTTGATGACTTAGGTGTACCAAACTTAAGTCAGAAAGCTGATGAGCCAATCAATTTTGCAGTAACGCATACGTTACTATACAGACCTCCTCCCTTATTAAAAGATAGATCAACTCTTTATCAAGTCTTTTTGTGTTAGCATACAATTGAACTAAGCATTCATTGCTTTTTTTTCAATTTGTATTAAACACATTATGAGATTTTTAAAACTTATTTTTTTTCAATTCGTAGCGGTTCTCAGTTTTGCACAGGGTCCTCCTATTACAGGTGATAAAGCCATCATGTTGAGTGAAGGGACATTGATTGTGAAAACCTTGACTGAAAATCTCAACACTGACCAAGGGACTTATTTTTATGCCCCTTTGATGTTGCATTATTTACCTTCTTCTAATTTTTTAGTTGCTGTACATGTACCATACATATCAACGCCTGAAGAATCGGGTTTAGCAGATATTGTTGTTCGTGGAAAGTACCAGATTTACCGCAATGACATGAAGGCTAAAACGCATCGCCTGTCGCTTAAATCTGTGCATTGGATTCCGAATGGCGTTCAAACAGTATTTGAAGATTATGGTGTTGGCGAATATCAAACTGCATTTACATTGATCAGTGGTTATGAGACTTTAAAGTATGGTATTGGAGCTGAAGCAGGTTATCGTTATGTTGGTGGACAGAATACAGATTATTGGATTTTAAATGCTGGATTTGGATTGCCAGTGCTAAAACCAACGTATCCTGTCAATCAAGTAAATTTATATTTCGAGTATAATGGAGAATTTTATAATGACGGTAGAACGTTAATTAATTATTCGCAAGGAATACAATATGCACGAGATCAAGTGACACTAGATCTGGCACTTCAGATACCACTCGTACAATCAGATGAATTTGTCATTGACAGAAATTATAAGCTATTAATAGGAGCCAGATATATCTGGTAATATTCAGAAACAATAAGTGCCTTGGATAATACCAAGGTGCTTTCTTAAATAAATGAAAATGAAACAAATATTATTATTAATGATTCTTAGCATCGGCTTGACAACAAGTCTTGATGCACAAAAAAAGAATAAAGAAAGAGATGTTGTAGAGACTGTTGTTGAAGGACTAGGCTGTCCGTTTTGTGCCTATGGCTTAGAGAAGAAATTTAAAAAAGTTAAGGGCATAAAGAATGTCAAAATTGAAATTGAAGAAGGCTATTTTAGTTTTACAGTACCAGTTGAAAATAAGATCACTTTAGAGGAAATTGATACGAGAGTTTCGGATGCTGGTTATACACCTGTTGCAGTTAAAATTACAAGATCTACTGGAGAAGTAGAAGAGTTCAAATTTGAATTACAGGATGTTGCGACCAATCAATCTACTGAATTTATGGTTTGGGGAATTTGCGATATGTGTAAATCAAGAATAGAACGAACAGTCCAGAAAGTAGATGGGGTAGGATTTGCCAAATGGGATAAGAAGACAAAAGTATTAAAAGTGGACTTCGATGGCGGATTGACATCTGAAGAATCACTCAAGCACGCATTAGCAGATGCAGGCCATGATACTGAAGATGTCAAAACTTCTGAAGAGAAATACAATGATCTACCGCCATGTTGTTTGTATGATCGCGATAACATTAAGAAGGGGACACATTGAATGGAGAGTCTACATATAAACGGTTTCCCTTAAGAGGTCTTAGACATTCGCTAGTCGTCGAGACTCAGTGGTGGATCAAGGGAGTGATCTTCTTTACAACAATTATGATATACTCCTGCAGTCCCAGCAATCTTTGGGAATTCGAACGAGACATAGAACTAACAGATATTTCTCCAAATGGAATGACCATCATAGGAAGTGATATCTGGATTGCAGATACAGATAACAACAGATTGGTTGTTCTTGATGCTGCTGGAAACATCAAGAGAGAACTTCCAGAGATAGAACGACCCATGCACATCACACAAGTGAATGGTAAGCCCTTGATATCTGAGTATGGTTCGGATGTCATTAGTATAATTGAAAATGACGAACGTGATACCATCCACTTAAGTGCAACACCCGATGCCCCTGCCAGTGCTGATATGACTGGAAATAAAATTGCAGTAGCGGACTTTTACAATCATCGAATTATTTTGGAAGTAAATGGGGAAGAAATGCATATTGGTGAAAAAGGAGATAAAGACGGTGAGTTTCATTATCCAACTGATGTTCAGTTTTTAGAAGGTAAATTATATGTTGCTGATGCATACAACCATCGAGTGCAAGTGTTTGATGAAAATGGTGCCCATTTAAAAACCTTGGCTGGAGATCAACAGATAAATGCTGCAACTGGCATTTATGTGACAAATGAATACATCATCGTTACAGATTTCGAAAATGACCGTGTGCTGACATTTTCACATGAGGGCGAATTAGTAGATTTGATGGACGAAGGATTCTTAAGACCTACAGATATATTGGTCCATGAAGATCAACTGTATGTCTTGAATTTCAAGGGAAAATTTATTTCAATATTCAATTTGAACAAATAATTAAAGTTGTTGACCGATTAAACTAAGCTATGAAATTTACATATGTCGTTTTAGTCTTATTAGGTGTGTTTTTATTTGTAACATCCTTTGCCAAACAGAAACAAACTGTTTTTGATTTTTCTCAAAAGGTGATTGATGAAGCCATTAAAGTACATGGTGGCAAGAAATATAAAAATGCCCATTTCAAATTTGATTTTCGGGATAAGCATTTTGAATACAAACGGAATGATGGGAATTACACCTACAGTCGAGAGTATACGAGCAAGGATGGTAAGCAACTAAAAGATATCCTTAAAAATGAAGACTATACACACTACATCAATGGGGTTCATCAAGAAACAATGGATCCTAAAAAAGAATTTACCTATCGAGAAGGATTAAATTCAGTCCATTATTTTGCATTCTTGCCCTATTTTTTAAATGATGGTGCAGTCAATAAAAAGTACTTAGGGCTTGTTGACATGAACAGTGCTAAGTATCATAAAATTCAAGTAACATTTGAAGAAGAAGGAGGTGGTGTTGATCACCAAGATGTCTATGTGTATTGGATAAAGGACGGAGACTTTACAATGGACTATTTAGCGTATTCGTTTCAGGTAAATGGTGGAGGTGTACGTTTTAGAGAAGCATATAATCCTACAGTGGTTGGTGGAATCCGATTTCAGGATTATGTGAATTATAAACATGAAGATAAATCAATTCCAGTACAAGAACTTGACAAAGCATTTCAAGATGGTCAATTAATAGAGTTGTCTAGAATTGAATTGAAGAATATTGAGGAGATGTAAAATAGAGTGAAACCCATTTTTCGATTAATGTCGCCTCATTGAAACGTATAACCTGGGAGCCCTGAAAGGGCTAGTTTTGAAACATTGGGTTTCAACCCTGTGTTATTTATAAACTATATTTTTTGAAGAACAATTTTTTCATTGTGTTTTTCTACAATGATATTAAAGAAAGATTTTAATGCTTCATACTTAGTAACGTCAACAAATGTTGTATTTAGTTTTAGAATTGAAGTAACTGTAATTTTACTTTCTAATGTATTTGTAGAATAGGCAAAAGTTCCCATACCATTTTCCATTGCTACATTAATTTTATCTGGCAACTCCAATATTTGGTACCCTTCAGGAACATTGATGGTAAAGACAATAGTCTCTTGTTGTTTTTCCTTAAAGAAGACTGGAAAATTTCTTTTTTCTTCAATAAACGGATTCTTATTTATTCCTTTATTGGCAGTACAATCTAGAAACAATTTATTGCCAATGGTCTCCAATAAATTTTCAGATTCATAGCTTGCATTTAAGTTATATGTAGGGTATTTTTTACTAGTGTTTTCAATTTCTAATGCTTCAAAATAGATTCCTTCATTATTGTTTTCAAATGCGTCGATTAGTTCATCTGAAGAATAACTTTGATAGGCTTGTAATTCTTTGGATGCATTGTGTGAATACTTTGCTTTTTCATCAAGATGACAAATTAAATCTTCTGATAGTTTGAGATCTAACATATGTACTTTTTGATCTTTATTTGGATTTGTAATTTCAATGACATCGGCTGTTTCATTGATCAATAAAATGCCATGTAGGTTTGTTGCCCGAGTTGGAAGATATCCTATATCAACATTCGCATCTGTTGCATCTAAGAAAATAACTTTATCATTATGTTGTACTACCGCAAGAATATAATTTAGGTCAGTTAATGTGGGGTAGTGTTGATTGAGAAGTCCTGAATAAATGTGTTTGGTAGCAACAGGAAATGCTGTTAATCCAGCTTTTCGCAATGTATGAATCAAGAGTAGATTTAAATCTGCAACTGATCCAACCTTAGTTTTATAGGTCTCTTTTAATGCTTTACTTGGATAGATACCATAGTTTTTATTCCATTCCACCTTTTCTTTAATGGTATAGTAAACTTTGGCTATTTTTTCTTCTGGAGATAAATCTTTGATTGATGATATAAAGGAATCAGAGTCTTTAATTTTTTTATTTAATTCTTTGCCAAATTTCTGACTATCATGTAATTGTTTAGCGATACTATTCCAGGATTTGGTATAATATTTAGTAGTTGAATTTGGAAATTTTGTCAATAATAATTCGAACACTATTCCACTCCTGTACGAATTCATATGAAAGACAAATTCTTCATCTCTTAACGATGGTACATTACTTGCCTTATAAGTAGTAGAATGTACTGTATATCTGACATTATCTGACACTATTTTTTTTCTGACATTTAAATCACTGCCAATATTTACAGTGCTTGTAAAAGTAATGGATTTCGATGTCTGTTCTTTTTTGGTTGCTAATTCAACACTGCCAGTTGTTCTCGTATTATATTGAAAGTATTCTGGTATACTGACTGTTAATTCGCTTTCATCACATGGAATATTGTATTGAATTTGCCATTTTGGTATTTCATATACAAATGGAGACCGTAGCTTGTATTTATATTCAATGACAGTACCTTTTTTTACATTCGGAATTGCGAAATTTTCGGACATCCAATTTTCAGTTGTTTTTTCGGTATAAATATCTTTAGATGACAATTCACTTTTGACGAGTTTACCATTTTCTTGATTATAGGCAATTGCCTTCACTCCATTTATTGTCTCCCGTAAGTCTGATTCCTGATAATATTTTAGCTTGATGTTAGCCAGATCTTTACCTGAATCTTTATAAATTTTGATTTTCTTATATACTTCAGTGATTAATTCAAACCTCTGTTTATTTCTGTTATATTCAAAATACTTGCTGCCAATTTGTTTTACAATAGCTGCCTTAGTATCTGGTTCTGTTGGGTGTTTTTCCTCAAGAACTTCTGCTATATCTACTTTGCCTAATTTTTGACCATAAACTGTAGAGAGATTAAAGATTAATGAGAATAGAATTATGCTCTTTATCATTGGTGTTTATTTAAATTGTAATGTAATTTTTTCTTGATCTTTTGTATTTATTTTCCTAATAAAATTACGGAATATAGAATATACTTCTTTCGGATATTTTCCTTTATTGAGTTTTATACTTCGTACTATCTGTATCATGTTATTATGTCCAGATATAATTAATTCATATTTACCAAATTCATTTTCAATGACTATATTGTCTGGCAGGGTTGCTATCGATATTGAATTAGGTAATTCGTACTTCACTTTATCTGTGAATTGTTTATTTCTTTCGATGATGAATGCTGTTTTTCTCTTTCTATAACGCTTTGGTGTATCCAAATGTAAGCTTACGGGGATTGCAGGAATATAAAATTCACTTTCTGAAATAAATCCAAAATTCTTCCCTGTCATATCTAATTGTTCAATAAATGCCTGGTCTGCTTCTTCAATAGAAAAATCATAAGATGCGATCTCAGCAGACTCTATTGATTGGAAAATTGATTTATATATTTTTGTTATCTCGTGCTTCTCCAAGTGCCTTATCCCTTCTCTTGAAAAATATTCACCTTTATTTGTTGTAAGTATGTTAAAATTTGTAACTGCATTTGGATGTATTTCGACATCCCATTCTACAAGTTTGCTATTTTCTTTATGTGTAAAGGAATTGGTTTTTTTAATGACTGAATTATTTTTACCAATAGATAAAACAGTCCGATCATCAGTAAATGACCCAATGTGTCCAAACGGTGCTTGTTGAGATGTGCATTCTAACCAGTATTCTTGTCCATCAATATTAGGTAAATTAAGAATCACATGATTCCCTTGAAAGCCAACCTGATCCTCATTAAAATTTTTAATTCGGCTACCAGCATGTACCACAGCATAATTACTTTCAATACCTATAGATTCTAACAATGCCATTGTCAAATTTGTTAGTCCTTTGCAATCACCATATCCTTTCTCTGATACAGAATTCGCTGTTTCTGGTTTCCATCCCCCAATACCCAGTTGAATACTTACATATCTGGAATTTGATTGAACGAAATCATATATGACACTAGCCTTTTCTTTATTATTCGAACAATTGCTTGTCAGTTCCTTTGCTTTGAGTTTTAATTCAGGACTCAATTGTTTTTGTGATTTTATAAGTTCATCAAAATACCACAAACCAAATTGTTCCCAATTTGTCGCGTAACCCTCAACACCTTCAAGAGAAAACTTAGACAAACTAAAATTTACAAGTGGAGTTTGATCAAATAATGATGGACAGAAATCCTCATATATGAATGCAGGCAATTGTTTAATGCTTGCAGTATAATGACTTAAACTCTCTTCTTTTCGAATACTATGTCCTTTCAAATTTTCATCGACTCTTAATTCTATAGATTTATCTTGAACTTGGATGTCGAAGCTTGATTGTTCTACTGACAAGCCATATTTGTCTACTATATACCAGTCTTCAATAAAAGCTGTATTTGAAGATTTCGAATTATAACTGAATTCATAAGTAAATTGATCTAATGTGGGAACATATTCCAAAAGTTTGTATTTGCCATCAAGAATTAAATCTGTATTGCTGCTAACTGATACTTCGTTAAAATCTTTCGACTTATACTCCTGCACCAGCTCCCCATTTGCATCATATATGATTAGTCTTAGATTGCTGATTTTAATGTTCTTGTCAAAATAAATAGTAAAAGGATAACTCTCACCATTATTAGATAAAATAGATCTGACTTCTCTAGATTCCGTAAGGATGTTTTTTACATCTCTGATTGTAATTTTAGTTTGACTCTCCCGAATTACTTCTCTTGCATTTTGCCTTAGAGATTGATCTATAGCACTAATAGGATAACTGCTGTTGCTATAACCAACAGTCCATATAAAAATATATAGCAGATTGACGTAAAGTAATCTCATGATGTTCTAGCCGTAATGTACATAGTCTTTCTTGAAAGTTCAATAATATTAACACAATTATGATACCATAAAATAGGATAAGTGCAGACATTTATTGCTCTATAAATCAGAACAACTTATGTTAAAATGGATTGAAACCCATTTTTGGGAAGTGCCATCCCATCTGGGTTTCCTCTCAACACCCCATTGGGATAATATTCCTCAAACAATGAGTTTCAACCCATTGCCTTAACTCACGCAATTATCAATTTGAGATGGTGTAGATGTCCCAAGGTACTGTGAAGCCTATGCAGTATATGATGACGGTCTATAAGAATTTGTTTGTAAGACAGTGCCGTTGCAAAAACGATAATACTCAGGGCCTAGGTTCATAGTTGTTCCAGTTCTTATGTGGAGTTTATCCAAGGTATAGATTTGTGGAGTGTTCCAATGTTTATTATTAGTCATAAAGTTGGTTTGTGTGTATTTCAAATTGCACAAATGTAAAAATTGACTAACTTAGGGATACCAAAAAAACATTAAAGATGGAAACCAAACAAATAGTTGATTCCATCCTAGAAACAGTAAGAGCAGAAGTTTCAGAATTTGTTGAGACTCACGAACAAATTACATCATCCACAGAGTATGAAGAGCGTTTATTAGAAATAGGAAGACTCTTCACACTAGGATTACTTACAAAGTCAATAGGGGACTTACCCAAGAGCCGTAATTCAAAAAAAAGTCCTGACCAGTCTAGGCAAGGTAAGTCTAAAGAAGGACCATATTTTGTGCAAAGGCACAAAGCACTTCGCTATAAGTGAACGTATGCGATTTGTTTTATGTAATATGGGACAAGCTATGGTATATACAGAAGTTAGTGATTTGACCAAAGAACTATTGTCGATTGATATAGCTTCATGCCAAGTACAACGACTATGTAATCATTATGGTGAAATGCTAGATCCACTTATACAAGCAAACTGCGAAACGGTTATTCCGCAATTGGATTCAAAACAAACAGACGATCCGAGCTATATAATGATGGACGGCTCGATGGTTTATACAAGAGAAGAACAATGGAGAGAAATGAAGTTGTGTCGGGTATTCAAAGGAAGTCAATTAATAGATCTTCAAGAAAACAGAAGAGAAATATACCAATCAATCTATGTAAGTCATCTAGGAAGCGTACAAGAGTTTTTCCCAAAGTTAGAACGATTTTTAGTCCCATATCACAACAAAGTAATTATCGGAGATGGAGCCAAATGGATATGGAATTGGGCAGAAGATAATTATCCAGGAGCTGTACAAATACTAGATTATTTTCACGCCAAAGAAAAATTAGTACTGTTTGCAAAACAGTATTTTAAAGATGATCAATTACGAATAGACTGGATTAAAAGTCAAGAAGAAAAACTATTGACCAACCAAATAGATAAAGTAATTGAAGATTTAAAATCCCGTCGACCAAAAGCCGAACAAGCAAAATATGCAAAACAAAAAGCAATCGATTACTACATCGAACATGAAGACCGCATGCAATACAAAACATATCGAAAAAAAGGACTTTTGATAGGTTCTGGCCCAATAGAAGCGGCCCATAGGAGTGTGATTCAACAACGAATGAAATTGTCTGGTCAAAAATGGTCAATACGAGGCGCTAATGCAGTGGCAAATTTGCGATGCTACAAACAGAGTGGAGCGTGGAACATAATTAGGACAATTATTGCAAATGCAGCCTAATTGTGCAATTTGAAATACACAC
>CAYNMW010000005.1:0-5183 GCA_964398295.1 uncultured Saprospiraceae bacterium
AGCATGCAACTAAGCACAAAGCAACACCACAAGTAAGTAAAATTCTTCACTTTCATGAGATTGAGTTTTGGTTATTGAATTTTAAAAACAAATAAAATGTGTGAATGAATAGGATTATCTTAAACAGCTATACCACAGCTAAAGTAGCTGAGCTATCCTGTTATTCCGTTTTCGATTTTCGGTTGTTGACTTATCGTTTTCTACAGATAATCGAATTCAAACAAATTTATAAACTGAGAATACCTGGGTAAAAGCTTGATTTCGTTCGGATTATAGCTAATAAACCAGTTGATTTCGTCTTTTCAGTTCATAGGTATACACTTATAACTGGACGTACTTTTACGCCGATAGTGCATAGACCTCCCACAAATATACATTTTCAAATATGAAATACGATGTATTTTGGTAAGGTATTTTTTATATTACCAAAAAAGTTAATTTGAGAATTTTGGCCATTTGTTCTTTTCTTCTGGCAATATGAAATCACAATTCTAACGAATATTACACACAAATGATTGATAGCCAATTAATTATGAATTGAAAATATTATCTCTAATATAAAGTTGTTTTATAGAGGAAACTTACTCTACTTTCAAATTTTAACATTTACAATTGAATCAAATTACACTCAATATTATATCATATATGTGTAATATGATATGTTTATCTATCTGATAAAGAGCAAATTATAAATAGTTGTATTTACTATTTACTTACAGTTGTTTCTTGCTTAATTCGATCTATTGTGTACTGAAATGATAGCTCGTGGCTACCGTTATTGAATTGTTGAAAATCGTTAAATGATATGTTGTAAGAATAATAGAAGCCAAAATTCTCAACATTTACACCTGCAAGGAAGCCGAATCTCTCATCACCACCAACAGTATAAGTTAAACCACCTGTTAATGATTCTTCCAAAAACTTCAATTTAATATTGAGATCTGCATGTGTAGGTGTCACTGCAAGAGATTTGAATATTATTGAAGGCTCAATCACTAAATCGTAGTCTGGTACTTTGTGTCTATATCCGAGGTGACCTATTACTCCAAACTCATTTTGCCCTTGTGTACCGTTATCGAATGTATTTAACATAGAACTCACAAGAGATGGAAGTGTAAGTCCATAAATTATCTTATCCATGTACTCTCCATAAATTCCAAGACTAAGATCAAAGAACTGAGATCCGTCCAGTCTGTTCAAAATTTCAACGTCGTTTTGATCAATCAAAGGAGATGCAGCATTTTCAGCCGATATTTGGTGCTGAAGGTATTCTAATGACAATCCGGCTCTCACGTTATTTGTTTCGGACTCGATGCCATATGAAACAGATACTAAGCCCTTTAAGGTTTCGAACGAGGCGAATCTATCACTTAACAATTGAGCACCAATCCCGATTCTATTGCCGATGGCTCCGTCATAACTAAATGTGTATGTACTTGGAGATCCAGGAAAACTTGCCCATGTATTTCTGTAATTAAACAGAAGAGAATGGTTGTCCGTAAATCCTGTGTATGCCGGATTTATCAAAATTGTATGTTCGTGAGCTTGAGTAAATATTCCTCTTTCACTATGTAATCTTACCTGAGAAGATAAATCTGTTCCCAAGACAAGAATAATGATGACTAAGCAAATTATATTTTTCATATTCAAAATGCTTCTCGGTTTTTTTGGATTATACATTAATTACCAGTTTTTAGTACGGTAACTGTTCCGCGATATATCACAATATTTGCGCCGCTTCCTTGGGTAAGCACCCACATATATCCGGCTTCTGGTAATAAGACTCCATCTTGATCTGTTCCTGACCAAGTGTTATCGTAATTATCTTGAGAAAAGACCAATCGGCCCCATCTGTCATAAATTCCTAGTTGATTAGGTACTCCATCACCTGGTATAACACAGGTAAAATCTAAGGTCTCATTGAGGTTGTCTCCGTTTGGAGTAATAATCGGAGTTCCTTGGCACAATCCAGCAGTTGGTGGAGTAGGCGTATCTTCAGCACAATTCAATACGTTTATATTGGATACTTCCATTTGTGTACAGCCGTCAGAGATAACTGCATTAAAACTACCTGATGTTAAACCTGTAATAATTCTTTGGTCAGTAGGATCGACAATTCCATCTGATGATTCTACTGTAAAGTTACCTGAACCTCCAGAGGTGTTTAAAGTCACTACTCCTGAATTTGTGTCCATTCCATCACATGTTACAACTGCTTCAACGGTAAATGCTTCGTAATCCGAAATAACAATAGTTCTATTGACTGCTGTACCACATGCATCGTCTGCTGTAACATCGTATGTACCGGGTGCAAGATTCATCAATGGGAATGTGGTCTCTACCCCATTCACACGAACAACTCTGTCTTCGCATCCTCCGATAACTTCTCCTGAAATAACTGCATCTTCTGCATCTGTACAAGAAATAGGGGTAGTTACAGCGAGGCTATCTAAGAAAATAGCTGGCCATAGTACCTCCGTAAAGAAGATTGTAGGACAATCAGAACCATCTGATATTGTTAATGTATATTCTCCAGGAGCAATTCCTTCTCTTGATTGCTCTGTGGATCCATCGCTCCAATCGAATGACAACATATCTGCTGAGCCATCTAGTATATCAATGTTAATTGCACCATTATTTCCTTCAATATTTGTCACATCAACCACTTCAGAAGTAAAGTCAACGTTGCCTTCCAATGTCAATATAAATCTTCTGGTGGCAACAATGCCAGGATCATTAATATCCGATGTCGTAAGGGTATATTCTCCAGGTCCTAGATTGGATATATCTTCCTGATTAGATGTAAATGAGTTAGGTCCTGACCACTGATATAAGTAGCTACCACAGCCTCCCATTATATCGACAAATATAGATCCTGAATTTCGTGCTTCACATGTTGGGTCTATAATTGAAGATTCCATTATTTCAATTGGTAGTACATCTGATGCTACAGTATATGATTCTGTAGTCGTAGCACCATTTTGGTCAGTGACAACTACAGTCCATTGACCAGCGGCTATTCTAAATAGATTCTGCTCTATTGAAGTTTCGCCATTAGGTCCTGTCCATGCATAAGAATATCCACTACATCCACCAGTTGGTTGGATTTCAATTCGAGAGCCACCATCACACGTTCCATCTTGTAAATTAACCAGACCAATTGCTAATGCTTCACCAGTCTCTATTGAACCAGTTAATGGCACCGTACGTACATATGTACATCCATTTCCATCTGTAATGGTAACTTGATAGGTTGCTGGTGCTAAGTCCGTTTGATTTTGAGTAGGTGGTAAGCCTCCTGCCCATTGAAATTCGAATGGTACTATACCACCAAGTAACTGAGTGGTAATGCTACCACCAACTGTACAAGTAGCATCAACGGTTGAAAAGCTTATATCTGGAGCTCCAGGAGCTGTAATATCATATGATCTAGTCGAAGAATCACCTTCTGCATCCGTAGCTGTAAGGGTATAAATTCCTGCTGGTACACTTATCAGATTGCAATCGCTGGTACTGGATCTGATCACACTTCCATCTTCTCTTACATATGTACAGGTAACTGGGGCTATAAAACCAGTTGGAGCCGACACCATAATTGAGCCAGTATTTTCATCAGCACACTCTGGACTGGTGATAACTCCTGGGCCAAGCGAACCTTTAACGCCACCCATAGAACAATCGATCGCCACAGTTCCGGATTCTACATTGACTGGTAAAACTTCATTGTTACTATTTGTAAATTCAATTCCTACAGTTGCTGTATTTACGAAGGAAACGTCCGAACTACTTGGTCCAACACAGCTTCCAACAACATCAAAACACAGTGTAAAAATTGTCGTATTATCAGCTAAGGTCTGTGCTGAAACTGGTGACCAACTAATTCTGAGGTTACCGGGTGTAAGATTCTGATTCGCTGCTCCAAAACCGTTTAGTACTTCAGGATCCATTAGATTGTTGAATGTCATAAAAGCAGTATTCCATTCAATATCGAATTGAGCACTTTGTACATCACTGAAATTGGATACGTCGAGGTCAACACATGATTGTTGTCCAGTCATTGCATTAGAAACAGAGCTAATTGCGACTGTCAAATCTCCAGTTGGCATAGGAGGATCAATGACATCATCACCTATTTGAATCAATCCATTGTCTATACAAACTGGAAGAGGAATACCTTCTCCACTTGCTACTTCAACTTCAAATCCTGGTAAGTCTTCAATATTTATTGTGGAAGATTCTGAATCTGAACCTACAGCATCAAAACATACTTCAAAAAGAGTTGAACCATCGTCTAAGGTCACAGGATCATCGCCTAATCCAATCAACCATAATAATTTTAATTCTCCAGTAGCAACATCTGATTCATTTAATGATATCCCAGAAATGGAGACTTCATTTAGAGTTGTATAACTTAAAACATTACTATCCCAACTGATCCCAGCTTGAATACTTGCAATTGTATTAAAGTTGCTGGTTGTAACTGGAATACAAATATTCTGACCGGCGTCTACTGAAATATTAGGTGTTATAAATGAAAAATCTGAAGAACCAGCACAAAGGTCCACTCCATCTCCATCAGGGTTTCCACCACCATTGTCACCGCCACCATTATCTCCTCCTCCATTATCACCACCACCGTTGTTACCACCACCATCGCCTTGACCTACTACAGCTTCTCCTTGTGAAATACAAAGGGATTGAGTTTGACCAGATCCATTGGCTATTTCGATAGCAAAATTTGGTATATCTACGAATTCTAATGTGGAAGATTGACCGTTGGAACCTATTGCATCGAAACATACTTCAAACAATACGGATCCATCCTCAGGAGACAAGTTATCTGATCCAATTGGTACTAACCAAAGGATTCTAAGCTCACCATTGCTTGCTTCATTATCATTTAAAGTAACTCCAGTTAAAATAACTTCATTTATACCTGTAAATTCAAACACATCAGAATCCCAAGCAAAACCTGTCTGGAGACTTGCAATTTCTGTCCAATTTTCATTTGTGACAGGAAAGCAAATATTACTTCCTGCGGAAGCACTTCCTCCCTGTATAACTAAACTAGTATCATCTGAGTCAGCACATTCATTTTCTGTACCGCCTTGGCTTCCTCCACCTGTGTCACCACCTCCTGTATCTCCTCCACCGGTGTCACCACCTCCTGTATCTCCTCCGCC
>CAYNMW010000005.1:5283-35615 GCA_964398295.1 uncultured Saprospiraceae bacterium
CTCCACCACCTGTATCTCCTCCGCCAGTGTCTCCGCCTCCAGTATCTCCTCCACCTGTGTTTCCACCTCCGGTATCTCCACCTCCTGCAGTATCGCAATCAACCCCTGCTATATCGACAACAGAGTTAGTTACGGTGGCCCCAATATCTACAAAATCGCTATTAGCGACTTCAATGTCTCTTGGTATATCTGTTAATAGTATTTCTGTAGTAGCACATTCCGTACCTGTAGGATTCAATCTTAATGAGAAGAGTCTCGTACCATTTGGTAAGCTTCTTGGTTCAGTACTAAACAAATTCCAAGAAACGGTCAATTGACCTTCATCAACAGCAACTGCTCCTGTTGGAGTGGCGAAATTTCCAGCAAAGGTAAACTCCTCCAATTCATCAGTAATATTTTCAATACTGCTAAACGTAAGCACATTTGGATCCCAATTGATGGAAAATTGAAAAGATACTATGTCTGTGAAGTCGTCGAATGAAACGTCGACATCAATAGTTTCACCTATTGTAGCTGTTCCACCTGTAAAAACAACTGATATTTGTGATTGCAACACAGTAAGTGTTGAAATAGCTAGAAAACAGGTGCAAAAAAAGGCTCTAAGCATTATCGTTGTGGTTTTAGGACGGCTTTCACTAAGCTTACAAAGTTAAGAAATAGTTTATGTTTTTAGTGTTATACGTCATTTGAACAAGAAATAAACCCTATTCATAATGGAAGAAATCGCTTTGGTATATCCCTTACGACTTTTCTCCATCATTTTAAATCATCAAACTGTCTGAATCACCTGAATCCAGACATTTACATATATGTATTGCATTTATTATTCCAATTTTCATACTCACCTTGTATAAATGATTTTTTTTGTTGCAATTCGGTTCCCCGATACAACTTTGCAAACATATAATCCCGGGCCAGGCAATTGGCTAGAGTTTATAGTTATCTCATGGGGTTGGCCCTTCTCGAGGACTTTCTTATATATTAACTTTCCATTCCAATCAACGAACACTATTTCGCCATTGTGATCGAAAATCTCTCCATTCACCCTTATTGTCGTCTGATCACGAAATGGATTTTGCCCTACTTGTACATCTAGTAAGTCATTTTTGTCTTCTCTTTCAAGGAAAAGCGGTATTTCAGCATATTCAGATGAGTAAATCTCTGCTTGCAAACGATCTTTAACAAGAGAAAGAACAAGTCCTTGATCTTCTCTATTTTCTTTTAGTTTAAACTGTAATTCAAAGAGATTTTGACTATTTAATTCTTGAGAAATAATATGATTCCAACTCAGAGAAAGCTCACCATTTCTTATCGTATAATTGTCAGAAGAGAAGTCTTTCAATGCAGACTTAAGAGCAATCAATTCATATCTATGATGATCATAGTTTGTACTGAATTGTAAGCCTCTAATGGAATGGTCATACTCAATGTTAAGCTTTACATTTATTCGTTCATTTTGAATTTCTGAGTTGCTTTGAACTAACTTAACATACTGATTATCACGTGTTTCTGTCTGAACAAGATTTGATGTAGTGTTTGCAGATCCATTTACGTCTCCTACCTTTATACCGATAAAGTCTTCAGATGCACTGAATTGATTTAATTCAAAAATATCAATGAATTCGGTAAACGGCCAAGGTGATGAGGCATCCACAAATTGCTGTCCAGCATCTACAAATCTCCAGGAAGAATTGTTCGGAAAATCATTCTCAAGCCCAAGAATAAGCTGCCTTAATACCACTATATCAGCAGCAGATAAACTTCCATTGTTGTTTATGTCCGAAGCGATAATTTTGTATGGATCATTAAAAGGCATAATCCCTAAAATATGGTTTTGTATCAGGACCAAATCCAAGGTACTTACACCATTGAGTGGATTGTCCTCTTTATTCGCTGAAAGTTGATAATCATCATTTACAGGCATGCTATCAAACTGATATTTGCCCTCTCCATCTGTAAATCCTTGATAGTATGTGTCGGTACTTAACTGATATAATTCAAGCTCAACATCTTCAACAAATTGATTGGTTGATGTCATAATGAGTCCATTTATACTTGAGGATCCTACATTTTCGTCGTTATCGCACGCTTGATTGGCCTGTATCTCAATAACTGTATTGCAGAAGTCTGCATTTTCATTCTGATCAAAGACCCAAATTTCTACCTCCTGCATACCAACATCATTGCAATCAAATGTCAAATAGCGTTGCAGACTATCTTGGGTGCCCGCACGGCGCATCATAAAGCTCAATTGGTTAGCACTACAATTGTCTTCACTTGATAAATTGAAATCAATTGCCCATATCTCCACGTCTTGGGATGATGGAGAAATAACTGTAGTCAATTCACCAAGGCAATATGCGGCTGGAGGAACAGTATCTTCTATCTTAAATGTGTCTATACAGGAAGATATATTGCCGCATTGATCTTCAGCGAACCATTCAATACTATGTGTCCCAAATGGCACTGACGTACTCGCGTATTTTATGCCTTGACCAGAGGCCAATTGCCCGTTTTGAAATTCTATTTGATAATGCACATTCAGTTTATCCAAAGGCGTACAATCATCTACTACATTTGCTGTCAGTTCAACAGAATAACTGCAATCACCTGTCGCGCCATTAAATTCCTTAATCATACAATTAGATTCAAATATCGGCGGTACAGAATTGTGAAATTCAATCTTTTGCGTGTAGGACCAAAATCCTTCATTTAAACTGCTTGACGTACTCTCATCAAACTGGCACCAATCAATTACGGTCCATTTTCGTAAAATTTTGGTACATGCATCTTGATCTGACAAAAATTCTTCATCATCATAATTGACTGCAAGCAATTGACAGCCATTATCAAGCGTATCCAATCTAGGTTCTCCAGTAACTTCTGGTACAACAGAACCTAGACTACATTCTGTGAAGTTTGTATAATCTTCAGGCCAAATGGAAGGATCCAATTCGAAAGGATGCTCAATCAATACTTCAATTCTTTGATCATAAGTATCCATTATAAGACCTTGTTTATTTATCAACTGCCAGGTACGTGTAATTTTACCAACCTTACATTGATTTGTTGCATGACTGTCATTATAATCAATGATATAAATGGCACAGTCTTCTTCAATAGTTGGCCTTTCACTGACCAATAAATCGAAGTCGTCATGACAGTATATTGTCTGATGAGGCGGTACTGTTCTAAAGCTAGGATTTACATGTTCTTTTACAGAAACTTGTACTGTACAGGTGTTTGTATTCCCTGAAACATCCTTTACTTGAAGCATCACTTGATGCTGGCTTCCTGCATCGAGACAACAAAAGTTTATGAACGGTGCAAATACAGACGTACTGTCTGTGCAATCACTAGGAGAGAGTCTTTTGATGTTCAATTCTACTTCAGAACATAGATCAAAGCTCCCATTATCAAAGGATTCTGCATAAACAATTGCCTTGCCATCGCTAGATAAAGTGATAGAATTATTTTCTTCGCAAACGGGAATCGGAGCATTGTGATCATCAATATGCACCTCATAAAAACAGCTTGCATCATTGCCACAATCATCATAGACCGTACAGATAATCCAGTGTTTGCCTGCTGGCATATTTTCTATCCAGTATTCACCATTTTCCTGTTTAGCATCCGCCTTAATATAGTTTTCGTAAGGGCTTTGCCCTACCGTTACAGGCTTATGCCCAAACTCAAATCGAAAATCATTTTCTCCACAAAAAAGACCTAATTCAGGCATATCAATTTTCAATCTTGATAACCCGCAAATTTGACCATCAGATTGCAGTACTTTGATCTCGTCTGAGCAGCTTATGGTCAATCCTTCTTTGTCTTCAATTTGAATAATTTGGTAGCCAAAATATGGGTTATTATTCGCTTCATTTGCTGGCTTACACCAATCTAGAATTGTCCATTTTCTCAGTATTTTATAAGTCTGGCCACATTGCGGTATAATTTCATCTTCGAAGCCTATTTGTAGGCTACAATGTCCATTGCTACTATATATTGGATTATTCTGATAGATAGGATAACCAATCAATTCAGGATCGGGTTTGCCATCATTATCTAGATCATAGTTTGCAATATCTGTACAAGAAATGTTTCTATCCGTAGGAAACTGAATATTTGACAGATCAAAGGCTTCATAAACTAAGGTATATTCGCAAGGTTTAGACTTGTTGCCATATTCATCAATAGCGATATATGTTGTTGTTTTCTGTCCCCTTAGATTTGAATTTTCGCGACAAGCAAAATCTTGAATATCTGTATCTAATTTCTCAATAGTAAAGGAGCTACAAGCATCTTCTACCCAGACAGATAAATCTTTGATAGGGTCAGGCAAATGACAACTTATTGTATCGATTCCTGGACAATTAATTACTGGCGGTTTTTTGTCCTCAATGGTCAAGTTACCCCAACAAGAATTATCTGCATTAGAGCCTAATTGAAAGACTTGAGCCTGGATTGTTTTACCAATATATCGGTTGTCAATTGGGTTGGGAATTAAGGCATTATTATTTTGAGGATCCCTTAGTACGAGATAGTATTGATCGATGCAATCTTTAATGTCTCCTTCTAATAACATAGAAGGTACAATCAAAGCACCACATTGGTTGTCAACACCTACATTTACACCATTGCTATTGCAAGCTAGGCCACAAGATTCTGTGTACGGGATATACTCGAATTCAACTTGATAAAAAACAGAACACTCTGCATATTGATCATCATTTTTTCCTGGAATATGACATGCAGAATGTACACTGAAGACCCGTTCTACTTCATACACTTGAGGGCCTTTTTGGCGAATGATATCACCATGAGATATTGTATAGTCTTTCGTGCCACAATTTGAAATTATCTGCACTACATTATAATCTGCTACTGGTATATCTTCAAAAGATGGATAGCTTATATTATTGTTTGGAGGACAAGCAATACTGAGCGTTTTGATGGGTGGTGCAGTAATCGTAGAAGAACAGTCTGTCCAATTTATTGGATTGTTGCACGTGGAAGAATTCACTGCTTTTACATCAAAAGAGTACTTTGTATTTATTGGGTATATCAACTCAAATTGTGCATGAATATTACCATTTTCATCAGCATTATTTGTCAGACATATTGAAGAAGATGTCGAGACAGCTTGACCTGTTAAATCAACAGCCTGAAGCTCCCCATTCATGCCGCCAAGTTCTACATTGATGGCATATGTACCATTTCTTAAATCCGTAATTTCAGGTGTAGAGAAAAGGACTGGTGAAATACATTCATCAGCATTTTCACATCCTAATCTGGTCGCAAATACATTGACGATCGCTCCGTTGGGACCATCACCAATATGTACGTTGTCGCTTCTGTCCCAAATTGCCAGATAGTAATTTTTGGCTATTGAAAAATCTACAGGATCAACTAATATCGATTGCCATTTTTCACTTGAATAACCAGCTTGAATAAAGCTTAAACTGCCGCAATTTCCACTAAGTAAAATCGGATTTTGAGTAGTTGGTTGTTGCTTACCTATCCCTTCAGTATGTTGGCTAGACAGATAAAGTGCCCAAGCTAATTCTTCATCATCATCAAGTAAAATCTGGAATGAGGACACAAATGCACGAACATCAACATTTACCCAAATAATATCTTCACCTATTTGAGGCAGATCTGGAGATGTGACATAGCCACTGGATGGATTATAAAATTGTTGATTGTAAAATTCTATTTCAAAATTGGTAGGATCGTAGCTATAAGAAGGTGCTTCTAAAGTCATATAACTTCCTTCGGTTCCGCATTTTACAAGTCCACCAATATTACTTGAATCATTAATAGACCCGTCATCATTCCAAGCGGATCCTGCATTATATCGTTGTGCGACCTGGCATGGCGCAGATTGGGCACAATCATTTGTTACTTTAATTTGCACCTCCGCTGTCTGGTCATCACATGGGCTTTGTTCGTCAAATTCGAAAGAATAGGTATACACATAAGTCCGCGTATTCAATGCAGATGTCAGCGTTAATATGCCTAATTGAGAATCAAATTGCCCTCCATCCTGTGGTTGTGGACCAGTCCATTTTCCACCCGGATCATTGCCATTTAGAAGTGTATTGAGATCCAATTTTATTTCATCTACTTCAGAAAGACAGACTTCATGTTTAGACCCAATTCCTGCTGACGGTTGATTGCTGATTAGTACAGAAACTATCGCCTCATCAGGACTACAAACTACCTGAGACTGGTCAACATTCAGTCTAAATTGGTATAGACCAATTGGAAGAAAACTAAAGTCAACCGCCATTGGATTAGATAAATCAACTGAGGTGCCAGTCAGGTCTGTCCATATTGAACCTGGTGGTGTATTTTGTATTCCCAAGGCAGAAACTAAATTCACAATAGCATCTCCATGATCACAAATTGTTACTGCACCGTCTTCACCTACTGCACTGCCTTCAACAACCAATGCCAAATTAGGGACTGTTACTTGCTCTCCGCAAATTGTTTCTTCAAAAGAATAGTCAAAGAGATAAGTTCCTTCTTCTAACAAGCTAGTTTCTAGCATTCCTGTAGTAGCATTCAGAACAACGTTACTTGGTAAAATTGTGCCTGGGCTGGTTGACCAAGTCCCACCAAAATCTGTGACACTAGTTAAAGTTTCGTTTAGATCTTTTACATTGAATTGACCTTCACAAACGACAGCAGAATTGCCATTTGCCTGAGCTACAGGCAGTCCTTCTATAACGTTTACGATTACAGTTGCCTCACTTGATTCACAGTTAGCATTGTTGTTGAATCGATAAGTAAATTCATACTTACCTGGAAATGCATTTGCAGGTAAAAATTCACCATTGTCAAAAACTGAACCAGGTGGATTAGTAGGATTAATCTCCCAAATGCCACCTTGATCACCACCTGTTTCGAGGGCAAAACCTTGTTGTCGTGATAGATTACCACACAAGGTAAAATATGTATCATCCCCTGCATCACCTGTCTCCTCAATATTGATCAATAAAGAAGATTCAACATTTGAAGAGCAATCTCCAATTACGTCTATGATGTAAGAGAATGTATATACTCCTGCAGAAACAGAGGAAAAATTTACCGATGAAGGATCGGTTAGATTTACACCAGAATTGTCTAAATCTATCCAGTTTCCCCCAGTGTGTTGAATGCTAAGCAATTTATTTATATCAAGATCTATATCATCCCCTTCGCATATAGACAAGGATTTATTATATCCTTGTATTGGTGCTTCTGCTATATGCGATAATACAAAGCTACTGCTTGGGGTTTCGCATTCATCAGCACCATAGAACTGATAACTAAAGGAGTAATTTCCTAAACTAAGTCCTGAGAGATCTACTGCTGAAGGATCTGATAAATCAAGTCCGGAACCAGAATTGTCAATCCATTGACCACCGAGGTCATGATCGCTTAACTGAGTCCAAAAATTTATGTTTGATGTAGTAGTAGCATCTTTACAAATAGTAAGATTTGATGCTCTACCCGGATTGAGATCAGCATCAATTTCAATTGTTATCGTTTGGGTAGGAATAGAGCAATCACCTTCAAAGGAGTACTCTAGCGTAATTGTTTGTGGAGCAGTCAATCCAGTCGGATCGAACAGTCCATTTGACAAATTGATCGCATTCGAACTGCCCTGAATTAAATCGAACAATCCGCCATCTGAAGCTCCATTGGATGCTACTGCGGTGTGTAGATTAATTGGTCGTGTAGATCCTTCACAAAGACTGATAACTAATGGATTTTGAAGCTGTTGTATATCATTTGATATTGTCAATGTCAATATGGATTGTTGTTTTGTGCAAGCTCCATTTTCTTCTTGAGTATACACAACAAAATAGTCACCTGGTAAGGCGATAGAATAGTCTAAAATACCTGTCTGTTCGTCAAGTGAAATTAAGTTGGAATTGGCACCTGTAACTGACCAACTGCCACCATTTTCGATATCAGGAATAAGATCAAATAGCTGTAAGTTGCCAGCTCCTGCACAAATTTGAAGAGACATGTTTTGACCTGCAGAAAACAATTCCCAAAGAGTCAGGTTAACTCCTACAGAAGCCGGAGTACAATTTTGATCTTCTCCAATTTCATATGTATAGTTCAAACTTTGCGATCCATCAATCTGAAGTTCTTCAAGACTGATGATACTTGAGATTTCGATGCTATTCTCATTAAACCATTGCCCACCTCGCTGCGTATTTCCTAAAAGTGTAAACAAGTCAAGATTTGAAGAAATTGATTCACATAATGCAGCAGTAACATCGTCACCCACAATAGGTGGATCACTTACCACTTCAAGCGTCACGATGGCTTCTGACTCATGACATCCGTTGGTGGAACCAAAATAATAGGCAAAGGAATAGGTTCCAATATTCAATGAAGAAACATCGACATTAGCAGGATTACTGAGGTCAAGTCCTGTCACATCAAGATCTATCCATCTCCCACCAGGAGAACTGATGAATGAACCATTGCCTGTTAGATCTACTATCCCCTGACAACTCAAAACAAAGCCTCCTGGACCTGATTCTGGTTGTTGACCTTCTATTATAAGTGTTGCAATTGATGAACCTGCTTCTACGCAACCATCATGTATATCTGTTTGGTATTCATATTGATAAACACCTGATTCAAAAGCACTGATTCCTAAATTAGCTGGATTTTCTAGGACTAAATTTGACTGCAGATCTATCCATTGACCACCTTGTTCTTCTTCTGTAATAATATCAAAAAGATTGAGACTTGCAATTCCACCCAAACAGATATAAGCGTCGCCATCGACGCCTACTTTTGGTTGATCTATGACAGATATCGATACCTTCGTAGCTTGTTCGCCGCAGCCTTCTGTGTTGGAAAATTGATAGCTAAATTCATAAATACCCGTCTGGTCAGAAATTGAAGTGGGCGAAAATGTAGATGGAGATGAAAAGCCTAATGTTTCTGATGGAATCCAGGTTCCGCCTCCATCAGGGTTGCCATCTAACAGGTCAAATAAATCTATATCATTAGCTGATTGACAAACAATGATATCCGAAGCTATTCCTGTGTTTTTTCGCTCATTGATGGTTAAGTATACGATTGATTCTCCCGAACAATTAGGAAATGAATAGTTGAACCCATACACGTTATTTGGAGGTCTTGTGGAAGCTCCTTGTACATCAAAATTTCCATCAGGTTCGAATACACCTCCTGAGGGATTAGACACTAATTCTTGCCATATACCTCCTTGATCTTCACCTTCTAAAAGTGAATGTAAATTTATTTTTTCTTCTGTATCTGCACAGACCTTTAGATTGGATGCGAGACCTGTTTCTAACTTATGTGTGATGACATTTATTCTGACAGTTGCTTCTTGAATCGGGCAAGTACCAGTATCTAGTTGATAGACAAATGTATAATTGCCTTCTGCATTTTCGGGATTGAAGGTTCCATTTGAACTTTCGAAAATTCCGCCTGATGGATTCGTAATATTTTCAATCCAATTACCTCCTATTTGAGCGCCTACCAGTAGTGATTCTAATTCTATAAGATTAGATTCGTTACAAGATAAGATTTCAAGCCCTTCACCTGCTATAGGTGTTGGCATGACGTTTACGATAGCGAAAGTGGTCCCATTTTGAATGCAATTGTCATGGGCAATGTAATTGAAACCGAACGTATATGCTCCAGTTTCCATTCCATTAGGATTAAATCTTCCAAGATTCACATTGAATCCTTGAGGTATATCGCCTTGTCCAGCCCAGAACCATTCTCCTCCCGGTGAATCACTTACCAATAGGGAATTAAGTATAATTGTATTAGTTCCAGAATTACAGACAGCTATATTATTTGCAATTGGACATTGAGCATATGAAGTGGGAAGAAGAAAAGTAAAGTGTAAACAAATAGATAGAGCTAACCAACAGAACAACTGCTGATTGTCAAAGGATTTAACTCCTTTTGTAAACTCTTTATACATACTATTTCTATTCATATACATCGCGTTATGATGTCATATGTTCACGTATACGTACTAAGGGATTCAGGAAGTGTAAACTTCAAGTCTAATGGGGGGGGAAGACTTATGAATTTTCTTTTTAGATCAATTGATGATCTATAGCGAATCTGATCAGGTTGACTGTATTTTTCACATTTAGCTTACGCATAATGTTTTTGCGGTGTACGCCTACCGTTTGGTGACTAATATACAAGCGGTCTGCTATTTCTTTGTTATTGAGAGCCTTCGTAATCAGTTGCAAAATCTCTTGCTCTCTCTTGGTTAATTTTTGTTGGATTAGAAATCTATCCTGAAAATGATTGGATTTCTTTCCGTTGACATGTGCTTCTCCATTTGCATGTTGAGGAGGTGTGATATGTACGCCATCAGATAAAAATGTATTTCCCAATTCTAGCTCAGTAAAACATCTCAAGATTTCTGAAGACGTATTTTTCTTTGAATAAAACCCATCTGCTCCACACAAAAATGACTTTTTCACCAACTTATGATCGGTGTAAGATGTGAGAATACAGATTTTAGTTGAAGGCTTTAAGCTTTTAATTTCTGCGATCACATCCATGCTGTCAGGGCTCGTAAAATTGAGTTCCATAAACAGGACGTCAATATCCAGATCCTGCACTGTCTGAACAATCTCATTTGCATCATTAATGCTCTCCAGAACATTAATTTGAGGCCCTTGCATGCCTTTAAGGAGAGAACTGAACCCCTCTGAAAAAAGCTTTTGGCTGTCTGCAATTAATATATTTAGTGGCGTATTCATTGACAGTTAAATCGGTTAGGTATTATAGAATAAATTTTACTAATATGTTTTATTAGGCAAATAAAGTGCCAAGTTTAAGATATAAATCACATTACACTTTTTACAAATATGATTTTACTTCGTTTATTACTGATTCGCCATTTTGTGTGAGGGTATATACGAATCCGGATTGAATGGAAAATGCTCCTATCTCACCAGATTTACTAATGGCTATATAACCCACTTGGAGTTGTGTATAATCTTGTTTTCGAACAATACGCATCACTCCTTCTTCGCACGCTTCCTGTGCTGACATTCCCTGCCTCATTAGCTCTACAATAAGGAAAGACCCAACAGACTTTAATACCAGTTCTCCCATTCCTGTAGCTGTAGCTGCTCCTACTTCATTATCTACAAATAAGCCAGCACCAACCACTGGACTATCGCCTACTCTTCCTGGCATTTTATATCCTAATCCACTAGTCGTACAAGCACCAGCTAGATTCGAATGTTCATCCATTCCTAGAATTCCAATTGTATCATGTAATTCTATATTAATTTTAGGTTTATAGTCTGCTTCAACAAGCCATTCTTTCCAGTCTTTTCTTGATTTTTCGGTAAGTAAATCCGTTTTCGTAAATCCAGCTTCCAATGCAAATTGCAGTGCTCCTTCACCAGTTAACATCACATGTGGAGTATCTTCCATGACTTTCCTGGCAACAGATACAGGATGCATGATGTGTTTTAAGGCTGTGACTGCGCCATAATTGCCAAATTGGTCCATGATGCATGCATCCAATGTGACATTACCATCCCTGTCAGGCCTTCCACCGTAGCCAACAGACTGATCATTAGGATCAGCTTCAGGGACACGTGCACCTGCTTCTACGGCATCAAGAATTGAGTTACTTTTGACAAGGGTATTCCAAGCAGCCTCATTTGCCAATTCGTTTTTCCAAGTTGACAGAATGATGGGCAAAGACTCTGTTTGTTGTACTGGTGTATGGCAAGACTCAAGAAGTTGAATGCCTGCGCCGAGACCTATAGATTTTTGTAAACTTTGTTTTAAAAATTTACGCCGGCTCTTGTTGTTTTTCAATGTTTATATACCTTATTTAGGGTTGAAAATAAATAAAGATTTTAAGTAATCTAATGAATACCACTAAACAAAAAGCAAATAGTCTTGGAATTTATTTCATAAAGCCTCTTTTGCGGTTATTTTATGTAGTGCCAATGAATGTGCTATATCTTTTTGCGCCCTTTTTGAAAACCATATTAAAGCGAATAACGAATTACCGTAAGGATGTCATTTATCAAAATCTGAAAAACAGTTTAGTCTATGAAGATGACAAAGCACTCAGAAAGATCCGGTCTGATAATTACCAACACCTTTCAGAAATTATTTTAGAAAACTTGAAAATGTTCTCAGGGGGTAACTTTAGGTCATCGCTGTCATTCACTATTATCAATCCTGAGATTTTAAATGAGTTGTTCGAAGAAAAGAAGGATGTTGTATTGCTATCTGGCCATCTTGGTAATTGGGAACTTGGATTTTCGCAGGCGTCAGATTTTTTTAAACATCAGGTCTATGGTGTATACAAAGAACAATCTAGTGAAGAGTTTGACAAATATCTATACCATCTTAGATCCCAAAGAGGAGTGACTCTAATTACAGAGAAACAATTTGTGCGTACAATATTGTCTGAAAGGCGAGCTCCAAGAATTTTCGTTTTAATTCCAGATCAAAGCCCAAGGAGCAACAAAAGCATCGCATTCTACACCTTTCTCAATCAACGTACGGCTTTCAGTACTAGTCTTGAAAAGATCGCTGTTAAGTTTGATTTACCCGTGTTATTTGCGGACGTTATAAAATTGAAAAGGGGGAAATATCAGGCAAAATTAATGTGGTTGTATTCAGGAAAAGGCGGTAATTCTAACATTACAGGTCAATATGCAAAACACCTAGAAAGGAACATATTGTCAAATCCAAGTATTTGGCTATGGTCGCATAGGAGATGGAAACACAATTAAGGGTGTCAGGGTAATCTAGTCTACAATCAATTTCATGACTTTGAGGTTGTTACCTTGCTCGATAACTACATTAAACAGTCCTTTATTCAAAATATTCACTACATCGTAACTAAAGAAATTGTTTCCTTCCACTAGAGTTTGAAAGTCCCGCAAAATCGTTCTACCACTATTGTCAATTATTCTTAATGCCAATTCAGATTCATCCTCTGCATAAACCTTTAAAGTGAATAGATCAGCAGTTGGATTAGGGTAGATCTCTGCTGCAAGTTGAACTTCTTCTATTTCTGGTCCTGAAGGGATATTGTTAAATGGCATTGCTTCAAAGACATTATCCTGCATCAATTCAATGGATGTATTGCGCATGATTAATTGTCTGAAACTGGTATTGCGTATTACTTCCTTTTCTTCTTGGTTAAACACAGGGTCATTTTCAAAATAAAACCGATCGCCGTCCCTCAATAGCTGAAACTGTCTATTCATAATTAACCTAATGGTCTGTCCAAATAATGTATTTGGCATGTGGTATTCAGCCAAAAATCCCACCCATGGATCAATATCATCGACCGTAGAATAAGCTGATGCTAAAAGTTCTGCTTCTGCAACATCTTCGGTTATGTTTTCAAAACTATTTACTCTAGGAAGGCCAAAATTTTCTCTGACTGTATTGTAATCTGGGATACCTCTTTCTCGGCCTCTATTGATATTTATTGCTGCTAAATCAAGTCCTCCTGTAGCGCCCGTAAGACCAAACAGGAAATTTCTAACATCATCGATCATCCGGCAATCCAAAGCTTGCTGAACTTGAGTAGCCATTCCCTGGAGATAAGGATCTATTCCATCCGCAATAAGAATAGCTGCAGGATTAAAAAAAGCATCTCTCAAGGTAATATGCCCACGAGGTAATAGAGATCCATCAGTATCAATTCTGATGATATTACTATTGATCAAAGTATGCCCGAGTCTGAACGTTGCAGCTGAGAAAACATTAAATATACCTGGCTCTAATTCAGCTTGATATCCATTATATATTGGCAAATTAACGCCCATGCTAGGAAGCCATTCATTGAAAACGATGTTTTGCAAATATGCAGATACATGTCTTCTGGCTTTTTGATATAATTGTTCATCAGTCAGTGAGGGACTCTCTTGTTTAAATTCATCACATAGTCGATTATGCTCACGAATAAACAAGGTATGTATTGAAATCAAAAGTGGATTTTCATTTGCTCTTACATCACCTGCGACAAATAATTTTGTGTCAGTCTGTGTATCATTTGCCATGAAAGGAGCTTCTGGATCATTTGTTCCATTGAATTCAGTGCCAACAGTATTCCACGGAAGAAGATTACCTCTTGACACTTTCATTTTGCCGTCAATCCCTGATCTCAACCATTGTGCTCTTAGCTCATCAGATCCATATATGGCAGAACCGTCAACAAAGGCTGTTACCAAATTTGTATGTTCTCTTGGATTTTCTACTGAAGTACCTGTCCCTTCTGCAGCTATATTTCTAAACATGTGAATCTGACTACCTTCTGCAAAGAATTCATCACCTGCTAAAACCTCTATTGAAGCATCTTCGAAAAATGAATTTTCAATCAGCGTGATATCATGATCAACAAACTGTCCGAACACCCATACAAAGTCACTTAAATTCAGTTGGTCAAAAATTGATTCTTCTTGATCAAAAATCATGTTACTTATCTGCCGCGGATTCATTCTATCGCTGCCACCCATTTCGCTGATCCCATCTGCATAGGCAATATCAGTGACACGAAGCAAGTTAGCACCGTTCGAGCCTAAGGTAATATTCTGGTTATTATTGGTACCCTCAATATTTTGGTAAACTTGCGTTATTCCCATTTGCAGGGAAATGCAAAGAATAAACATTAACGGGCAGTAAAATCGGAGCACACTCATCATCTTAAAAGGGCAAAATTTCCACCAAACCGTAGTGGATTGGCAGTATAATCTATTCTGGTCGCAAATATAAATAAATTGAGGTATACTGTAATCAAGTATGTCATCTTATTAAACGTTTAATCAAGCTTGGCTTGAGGATTGCATTCAGAATAGACATAAATCTCTAAAATTCTCTAATTTACAATTAAATATAATATAAAATCATAAAGTATATAACATTGTAAATCAATTTGTTAAATATACCATGTCCATGCATTCAATTCTTGTTAGTAGATAATTTAATTCACTAATCAGGGACAATAAAACAGAATAATTGGACATTAGTAAGCTGAAAGATCAATTGTTAACAAAGTGAATTAAAATGTGGATGTTGATCCATTAAATTGAGCCAGAAATCGTCGATTTAACTAGAATTTATGGCATATTTACTCCAGCAAAGCGCTTAAAAACATATTATTTTGACACTTAAACGATTCATCATTCATTTGGCTTTAATGCTTTTGTTCTTTATAGTAATCTTATATGGAACAATGTGCGGGTTAAAACAATACACGAATCATGGACAAAAACTTGAGCTACCAAGTTATCTTGACAAGCACATTGACTTTGCAAAAAATGATGCTGATGATAGAGGATTTCAGATTATCATCAATGACTCTATACACAAAGTCGGCATCCCTGGAGGACAAATACTCATCCAAAACCCTAAGCCTAATTCCTTTGTCAAAGAAGATAGAAAGGTATATGTAACGACTTCTAAGTATATACCTGATAACTTCAAGAGTGAATATTTGGGTAGGATCTATGGTTCACCATTCTACATGAAAGAAAGAGAATTAAGGCGCCAGGATATCTATTCCAATATTATAGACCGCAAGTATGATAGAGGCGAACCAGACATGATTTTAGGAGCTTATTACAATGGAAAATCACTATTGAGCTCCAATAATGAGACAGTAAATACCGTCGACATTCCTAAAGGAGAAACTATCGATTTTGTCATCAGTACGAATGAAGGGGGCGAAACGCAACTTCCTGATTTGGTCTGCAGTCAAATCAGTGCAGCCAGATTCATTATTGAACATTCTAAATTAAATCTAAATATTGTAGAGCAAGGAGTGATTAGTAACATGTCAGAAGCGTATATTGTGAAGCAAGAACCCTCATTAAATGATATGATTAATATACCGATGGGAGAAACTATAATTGTGTATGTTTCTCAGGAAAAGCCAAGTATTTGTCAATAAATACCAACAAAACGATCGAAATCTTAGAAACCGACAACAAGTGAATCAAAAATCAGCATGGAGTTGATGTTTCCTAAAGTTAAAACTTCATAATTCTTAAGGAATAAATTTCATTAAATGTTAAATTTATTAAGAATTTTTGGTGACTGTTCAGCATAAAACCCGTCAGAATCTTTGTTAGACAAACATATTTCACACATAAAAATTAAATAAATCTCATTAATATGAATGTAGTTGAAGCAATATCCGAATCCTTAAAAGGCACATTCAATGGATTCGCATCATTTATCCCTAAGCTATTTGGAGCTTTGGTAATTTTATTAATTGGTTGGTTGATAGCCAGAGCAATTAAATTTGCATTATCCAAAATTTTGAAAGCAGTTAATTTTGATGCACTAACCGAAAAGGTTGGAATCAATGGTTACATGGCTAAAGCTGGATTGAAGTCAAGAGGATCTGACTTAATTGCAAAATTAGGTTACTGGATCGTTATGTTTACAGTTCTTGTTATGTTTTTCAATTCCTTAGGTCTTGAAGTAGTTTCTGAACTATTAAACGATGTCATCAAATTTATCCCTAACATTATAGTTGCTTGTATTCTTCTAGTGATTGGTATGTACTTAGCACAATTTGTACAAGGCCTTTCAGAAGGAGCATTAAAAGCAGGTGGATTTTCTAAGCCAGGCTTAGTAGGTAAAATTGCTTACGGAGCAGTTATGTTTTTAACTGTAACATTAGCACTTAATCAATTACACATTGGTGACGGTATTTTGGATAAAATAATTTCAATTATACTTGGTGCACTTGGATTAGGATTATCAATCGCATTCGGCCTTGGAGGTCAAGATTGGGCAAGAAAGATGATCGGTGAGCTTTCAGGAAAGTAAATCACACGATTTAGAAAATAAAAACCCTTTGCAGTAATCTGCAAAGGGTTTTTTATTTGAACATTATCCATAAATAATTTGGCACGAACTTTTTACAATAAATAGCGCCACCAAATGAGCATTGATTCTCTGTGACCACTAAAAGCTATTCTTCCACATCATGGATTCGACCGGCTTAATTGTTCTTTTGTTGTATTTTGCCCCTGGCTTGCGATTATAATAATTTTGAACATCTCCTTCTATCATGAAGTAAATCAACTGCCCTATAGGCATGCCCGCATATACTCGTACAGGCTTGACACATGAAATCTCCAATGTCCAACTGTTACAAAAGCCAACATCACCTTTACCTGCTGTAGCATGAATATCTATCCCTAACCTCCCTATACTGGATTTGCCCTCCAGAAAGGGAACCGTTTGGTGAGTTTCCGTATACTCCTCTGTTACACCCAAGTAAAGCTCTCCAGGCTCCAACACGTAGCCATCATCAGGGATTTCAAAATGATCGACGGTATTATGCTTTTTCGCATCCAAGATTTCATCTTTATATACAGCCAGATATTTACCAAGATGAACGTCATAAGAATTAGTACCCAAACATTCTGGTCTGTACGGCTCGATTAAAATCTCCCCATTATCAATTGCTTCTTTTATTTTAAGATCAGTAAGTATCATATCCTAATTGTGATAAGGGCAATATTAACTAATTTTATCCTATGCCATTGATTTACAAGATTATTGATTCTCCACAGTCAACATTAGCCGTATGGAAAATAACAGAAAGTATAGCGGAACTAAGACAAGGAATGGATTTATCTGATGATATGATCGCTGATAAACTCACTCGTATGGTTCCTAGGCGCCAAATCGAATGGCTCGCATCACGGAAACTCTTATGTCTCCTCCTTCAAGACAATAACGTTTCGAATATTAAGAACGACTCATTTGGCAAACCCTATCATGTACATATAGATGCCAACATTTCTATAAGCCATACAACAGGATATGTTGCTGTGTATATCAGTGACAAAATCATTGGTATAGACATACAACAGATAACGCCAAAAATCAAATCCATTGCCCATAAATTTATTGACCTCAATTCGTTACATGAATTGCATGCTAATGACAACATTGAATCCGTGCATTATTTATGGGGCGCAAAAGAATGTATGTACAAATGTTATGGGCAAAAAAAATTAGACTTTAAAGCAAACTTAAAAGTGCAGTTGGGAAACTTAGTAAATGGTGACAACTCCCTTCAGTATCCGTTTACAACAAAAGGGATGATCTCTAAGGATCTTTATCAACAGGAGTTTTCTATAACTGGATTGAAATTGCAAGACACATTGCTAGTATACGCATACAATTAGACACTATTCATAGCTTCACCAATCAGTCGAATGCCATTTAAGGTAAGTTCTCTTTTAACTAAATCAAATTCAGATTCCAATGGAGTCAGCACACCAGAGAGTCCACCAGTAGCTATCCGTTTAAACCGCTTACCCTTCTCTTCTTCAATCGCATAAATGATTTCCTTGACGAGGCCGATATAGCCCCTGAACACTCCTGCTTGGATCGCGTGCACTGTATTTTTACCAATCGTAGAAGAAGGTAATTTTGCATGTACTTCTGGCAATTGTGCAGTGCCCCCATGCAATGCCTTCAAGGCGGTATATAAACCAGGAGCAATGGCCACACCCTGAATGTTATGCCCTTTTTCGACTATTGTAAATGTGAGGGCGGTTCCAAAATCTACTATAATTGCATCTTCGTTTATTTCGTGCAATGCAGCAACGGCATTTGCAATAAGGTCAGTACCCATCTCATCCGGACTATCTGTTTGAATAGTCAATCCTGGAAAAGAATCAAATTGAACTTGATTTATTTTAACTTTAAAAAGCTTAGAAAGCATGTCTATGAAGACATCATTCATGTTTGGGACAACACTACTCAAGCTGACATATTGAATATCATTAAGATCGACGCGTTCTTCAAATAATTCGTTTATGATTCTTTTTTGATAGTACATTCGGCTCTCATCACTCTTGATCGTTTCCCAACGCCAGATATGCAGTAATTTTTCGCCATCAAAAAGCCCACTTACAACATTAGAATTGCCAATATCAAAAACGAGATGCATTATTTTACTAGATTTTTAGCGATCCACCAAGACCTGACACCATCCAAAAGAGGCGGCATTTTATAAGACAACTGAATTCTTTCTTTTACGATTCGGGTTAAGATCATCCAATGAATATGAACATCTTTGATTATTGTTGGAACACTATATTTAGGGTCATAGATATGCAGTGGCTCTGATTTTACACCATTTAATTCCAAGATGGTAAACTTACCTTTTTTCATTTCCGTGACAGAATCAGCTTTTAAATCTAGCCTGCAAAAATCAATACCATCAATATGATCAAACAAGTTTTTTGCCCAATCAATCAACTCTTCATCTATCGATTCATTGAGAGAATGAAATTTTGAACCTCTGGAATAATTGCCTATGGTATCTATTCGCAATGATTTGCCTTTTTCAAGCACATTAGAAAGTCTATCCTGAAGTGTATCTTTAATCCACTTCTTTTTTAAAAATGGATTTTGTTTTTCATTGATTAACTGCTCTATTGTTTTCAATCCATCACCAACAATTTCTGGATATGTTTTCTCAATAAATGAGCTTACACCAACTTCTCCATGCTTAGGATATCGATAAATCAAAATTGAAAATTCTCGCTGGAAGTCAACATATTCCTGTAATAGAAAATCTTTTGATCCATAGAGTTGCTTATACTCTGCGAGCTGATCCTCATTGTCGAGTTTTGCTACAAGAAAACCCTTAAAGCCAATATCCGGTTTGATAATCAAGGGAAAGCCTATTTCTTCTTCGTTTGTTTGTTTTGTATCGTTCTGATTCGTTATCAATTTGGTTTTCGGAATCCATTGCGGAGGAAGGAGTTTATAGATATCAGATTTGCGATCGTCAAGCATACCTCCATACTTAATTGCCGGGTTTGTAGCAGCATAAAAGTGAATGGACAAAAACCTTATGCAATACAAAAAGTAATAACTGATTGACTGATAATAGAATAGTTTAGAAACCCAGTATCCTCTATCCGATTGCTTTCTCAAACCTTTAGTAATAAAATTCTGGACATAAGTTACACATATTCTTCTATTGGAGGGCATGTGCATATCAAGTTACGATCACCATGGGCATTGTCCACCCTTGATACGGCTGGCCAAAATTTAAACACTTGCCTTTGGTGACTCATTGGGAAGACAGCTTTCTCCCTTGAATATGCATAAGGCCATTCATTCGCGCAAGCTATAGAAAGTGTATGTGGTGCATTCGTAAGCGTATTAGAATCTGCTGCCATATCTCCCCTGGCAACCTCATCAATCTCTGTTTTAATAGACAACATTGATTCACAAAATCTATCCAATTCACTTAGGCTTTCACTCTCCGTAGGCTCTATCATTATCGTACCAGCTACTGGAAAGGATAAAGTTGGTGCATGGAACCCATAATCCATCAGGCGTTTTGCTATATCCTCAGCTGAAATTCCGATAGATTTATATGGACGTAAATCGATAATCAATTCATGTGCAGTTCGATTATTTTTTCCCAGATATAGAATTTCATAATGATCTTTCAGTCTATCTTTTATATAATTTGCATTCAGAATCGCAATTTCTGTGGATTTCTTCAAGCCTTTTTTGCCTAGCAATCTGATGTAAGCATAAGAGATTAACAGAATACTAGCACTTCCATGGGGCGCTGCTGATACAGATTTGATAGAGGAAGAATGTTTATTCTCACTAGTGAAATGTCCAGGTAAAAACGGTGCTAGAGATTCGTTTACACAAATTGGACCCATCCCTGGTCCACCGCCACCATGCGGAATGGCGAATGTTTTGTGCAAATTAAGATGGCAAACATCTGCACCTATCAACCCAGGACTTGTCAAACCAACTTGAGCATTCATATTAGCGCCATCCATGTATACTTTCCCACCGTAGTCATGAATGATCCTACACATTTGTCTGATTTCTTCTTCGAATACGCCATGTGTTGACGGATATGTAACCATTAATGCAGACAATGAATCTTTATATTGTTCTGCCTTTTCTTTGAGATCTGTGAGATTAATATTGCCCATGTCGTCACATTGGACAACAACTACTTTCATCCCCGCCATAATCGCACTTGCTGGGTTAGTACCATGGGCTGAAGACGGAATAATTGCAATATCGCGATGACTTTCTCCTCTGGATTTATGGTATTCTCGAATGACCATTAAACCAGCATACTCTCCTTGTGCTCCAGAGTTTGGTTGAAGAGAGCAAGCATCAAATCCAGTTATCTCAGCAAGGTACTCTTCTAATTCTAAGAATATTTGTTGGTAGCCTAAAGATTGGTCTGCCGGACAAAATGGGTGAAGATTTGCGAATTGTGGGATTGACACAGGCAGTAATTCTGATGCAGCATTCAACTTCATCGTGCAAGAACCAAGAGGAATCATAGAATGCACCAGTGAAAGGTCCTTATTTTCTAAGCGTTTTATATACCGCATCATCTCAGTTTCAGAACGATATTTTGAAAATACTGGATGCTGCAGGTAGGCTGATTTTCGCTCGAAATCTGGGGATACATCTTTAAAAGCTACCCTAGTCGTGTCCAATTTATTAGCAGAGTCTAATTGAGCAAAACAGTTAACAATAGCATCTACATCATTTTCTCCACATGTTTCATCCAAACTTATACTCGCCTGACCATCAATATGATTATATAGATTGATCCCTTCATTTTGGATGTATTGCTTTTCCTGATCTAAAATATTAACGGTAACCGTATCAAATATTTCTCCTTCTACGACTGAGAATCCTAGCAAACTTAGCCTATCTCTTAACAAGGATGCATGAGCATGAATGCGTGTCGCTATATAATGTAATCCGTCTGAGCCATGATACACGGCGTACATCCCTGCCATAATGGCCAACAAAGCCTGTGCAGTGCAAATATTTGATGTTGCTTTTTCTCGTTTGATGTGTTGCTCTCGAGTTTGGAGTGCCATCCTATAAGCCTGATTCCCTTGGACATCTATAGAGGATCCAATGATTCTGCCTGGAATTTGTCTCTTATAATCTTCTTTTGTCGCAAAATATGCAGCATGTGGACCACCAAATCCTATAGGAACACCTAGTCTTTGAGTTGTCCCCACGCAAGCGTCAGCACCCCACTCTCCTGGGGGAGTAAAAAGGACAAGGCTTAGTAAATCAGCTGCTGCAATTAGAAATACATTATTCTCCTCACATGTTTGTTTGAATGTAGCATAGTCGTGCACAATTCCTTCCGCATCTGGATACTGAACACATGCAGCAAAAAAGCCTTTCGTCAAATTAACTGTTTTCCAATCACCCGTAACGACCTCTATATCTAATGGTTCTGCTCGTAATGCAATTATATCCTTTGTTGCCTGAAAAAGTTTATCGTCAACAAATAATCTTCTAATTGGAGCTTCTTTATTTCTCTTGTTTCGGATGGAATAAAACATTGACATCGCCTCTGCAGCTGCTGTACCTTCATCCAACAAACTGGCATTCGCGATAGGAAGTCCAGTTAAATCACTGACTACTGTTTGGAAATTCATCAATGCCTCCATTCTTCCTTGAGAAATTTCGGCTTGATATGGCGTGTATTGAGTATACCAACCAGGGTTATGAAAAATATTCCTCAAAATCACGGATGGTGTGACAGTTCCATAATAACCTTGTCCAATGTAGTTCTTTGCCAAAGTATTTTTCTCTGCTATTGTCTGAATATGCTTTAAGTATTGATACTCTGACATAGCAGATGGGACGTTCAATTCATCATGTTTTCTGATGGTTTTTGGAATGGTCTGGTCAATCAATGCACTAATAGAGTCTACTCCAATTATTGAAAGCATTTTACCGAGATCTGTCTCACTAATGCCAAGGTGTCTATTAAGGAAATTCTTTGGGTTAGAATTAATCATTACAAATTGATTACTTGATAAACTAAAACGAATGAATGGTTTAGTCAAAAAAAACAAATATACTCATAGTCTGTACATATTTACACAAGTTTAATATGATGATCTTGAATTCTTTAATTTACAGAAGGGATCTTGCTAAGATGATTTCTTAGTACATTTAAGCTATAAATTTGTGCTATGTATACAATGTTGAAACACGCTCATTCCGGATTAAGATGGCTTGTTCTGGTCTTACTGATCATTGCTATTTTTAATGCTTATTCAAAATGGCAAAACAGAAAGGACTTTACTGCCAGTGACAAAAGAAAACATTTGTTTGCAATGGTGTTCTGTCACATTCAGCTTTTGATAGGATTGATTCTCTATTTTATGAGCCCTCTGGTTTCATTTTCAGCTGGGTTTATGAAAGAAAGTGTGACAAGATTTTTTACCATAGAGCACACGACTCTGATGATATTAGCCTTAATTGTTATTACAATAGGATATAGTAAGGCAAAAAGAAAGACTGACGATTCTCAGAAATTCAAAACAACTTTTATTTTTTATTTAATTGGATTGTTGTTGATCTTAATTGCGATACCTTGGCCTTTCAGGGGATTAGGAGCAGGTTGGTTTTAAACAATGTTTTCAGTCTGAATGGAAAATTGGTAAAAAGAAAAAGGGCCGACTAACTTTTTAGAGGCCCTTTTAAAACAATTTTTTAACACCCTTAAACTGTATATCAAAGATACGGTATAAGCGTGCTAGATCAACCCTACAAGCGAACCATCACCATCTCTACAAATAAACCACATTATATATATTATTAATTATCAGAGATTTACATATGATAACTATTTATAATTGTAGGTGTCTTGTCATGTAGGACTTGATCTTTGTAGTTGCACTGTAATAAAAAAAAACAGTGTCAGTTAGATAAACTGACACTGTATATATTGTTTAGTGACTATAATTGCTAAACTGAAGGCTATGCTTGCAGCTGTATGTGATTTTCTTCAATGAGTTTGCGAATATTAATCAATGCATATCTCATTCTTCCCAGAGCCGTATTGATACTTACTCTGGTCAACGCTGCTATTTCTTTGAAACTCATATCTGCATAATGCCGGAGGATAACTACCTCTCTTTGCTCTTCTGGTAACATATCTACCAATTGTCTAATCTTAGAATATGTCTGAGATTTAATCATGGTAGTTTCCATGTTATCATCCTTCACTTCAAGGACATCAAAGATATCAAAGGTCTCAGATGCAGAAACTTTTGTTCTTCTTTTCGATCTTCTGAAATGATCCACACATAAATTGTAAGATATCCTCATTGCCCATTGAAGGAACTTACCTTCGTGGTTATATTTTCCTTTACGCAAGGTGTCAATAATTTTAATAAACACTTCCTGGAAAATATCCTCAGCTAAATCGTGGTCTTTTACAAACAAATAGATTTGCGTGTAAATACGTTGCTTGTGGCGATTGAGAAGAATCTCAAAGGACTTGTCGTTACCATCTAAGTATTCGAGAATAAGTTGTTGATCACTAATTACAGTCTTCTGTACATTCATACTAAGTTAATTTGGTCTTTAATAAATTTTCTTAGTGTAAATGTTTACTGGCGTATAGACTGTATTTTAATGTTTTAAAAAATCAAATATAGATAAGTTAATCTATAGATGAAAGTACTTCGTAAAAATAGTTACAAAAGTTTATCCAAACACGACCTTAAAAAACCTTAACTTTTGTTTAACCGCAAGCTGGATATTTATCAATTGCACACTATTAACACGATTAACTGATCAATATCCCCTATGTTTGATTCATATTTATTTTTATTTATATACAAAATGCTAAATAGCAATTGAATACGATCCATATTAAAGGTGCCAGGTCCAATAACTTAAAGAATATTGAGCTTAAAATTCCAAAAAACAAACTGATAGTCGTTACTGGACTATCAGGTTCTGGTAAATCATCTCTGATCATGGATACGCTTTATGCCGAGGGTCAAAGACGATATGTAGAAAGCCTTTCATCATATGCTCGTCAGTTTTTGAATCGGATGAAAAAACCTGAAGTCGATTTCATCAAAGGTATTTGTCCAGCTATTGCTATAGAACAAAAGGTAGCAACTAGCAATGCGCGATCTACTGTAGGTTCATTGACTGAGATCTACGATTATCTAAGATTGTTATATGCCAGAATCGGCAAAACATATTCTCCTGTATCTGGTAAAGAAGTAAGCAAGGATACTGTCTCAGATGTAGTAGACTTCATTTTGTCAAAGAAGGCAAAAACAAGAATTCAAGTCTTTATCCCACTTCAAAGAAAATATCCTGACAGAACCATCCATCACGAACTGTCATTGCTTCTACAAAAAGGATATTCGCGTATTTACTACAATGAAAGTATCCTATCAATTGAAGCTTTCCTTGAGGATCACAAAAAACTTGCAAAGAAAAGAATAGACAAATTCAAGGAGGAGTTATTGATTCTCATTGATCGTTTTGAAGTATCAGATGATGAAGAAAACAGAAAGCGAATTGCTGATTCGATCCATACTTCATTTTATGAGAGTGGTGGCGATTGTATTCTTGATGTTATTGATGAAGGTAAATTCTCTTTCAGCAATCGATTTGAGCTTGATGGCATATTATTCATAGAACCATCGCATCAACTTTTCAATTACAATAACCCATATGGTGCATGCCAGAAGTGTGAAGGATATGGTAGAGTATTGGGTATAGATCCAAAAAAAGTAATTCCAAATGATACAAAATCAGTATACGATGGAGCGGTACAATGTTGGAGAGGTGAAAAATATAGTCGTTGGCTTGATCACTTTTTGAGTGAATCTGCAGATTATGATTTTCCTATCCATCGCCCAGTATGCGAATTGAGTATAGAAGAGAATGAACTATTGTGGGAAGGCAATGATCATATACATGGCATCAATGACTTTTTTGAAGAATTAAAACAAAAGACCTATAAGATTCAAAATCGTGTCATGTTGGCAAGATATCGAGGTCGAACCAAATGTCCTGTTTGTAAAGGAGGAAGGCTCCGTAAGGAAGCATTGTATGTCAAAATTAATGGAAAATCCGTAGCCGAATTAATTGACATTCCTATTGATGAGCTTCTGGAGTTTATCCAAAATCTGAAACTGAATAAATACGAGAAGGAAATTGCAAAACGTATTCGATTAGAAATAGAGTCAAGATTGCAAACAATGATACAGGTAGGTCTGCCATATCTATCGTTAGACAGGTTGTCCTCGACATTAAGTGGAGGAGAAACGCAACGTATTAATTTAACGAGGACCCTAGGCAGCAATTTGACAAATTCGCTATACATTCTTGATGAACCAAGTATAGGCCTTCATCCAAAGGATACGAGTAAATTGGTGGATGTTTTACACAACCTTCGGAATCTCGGAAATACTGTCATTGTTGTAGAACATGAAGAGGAAGTGATTTTAAATGCTGATCATATTATAGATGTCGGTCCTCATGCTGGAATTCATGGAGGGACAATTTTATACAATGACAGTTTAAAATCTTTTAAGAAAAAGGCCAAAAAGAGTCTTACTTCTGATTATTTATATGGAAGAAAGAACATTGAAGTTCCAGAATCAAGGCGGAAGTTCAGCAATAAAATTGAAATCCTAAATGCACGGCACCACAACCTGCAATCAATCGACGTCATTTTCCCACTCAACTCATTTGTAACAGTGACGGGAGTTTCAGGATCTGGAAAGACAACACTTATCAAGCACATACTGTATCCTGGTCTGAAGCGACTTCTGGGTGAGAACACAGCAATTAAACTTGGTGCTCACGACGAAATAAAAGGAGATATATCCAGCATTAAGCAAATAGAACTGATCAATCAAAAACCGATTGGGAAGTCTTCCAGATCGAATCCTGTCACTTATGTTAAGGCATACGACAGCATTCGCAAACTGATGGCTGATCAGCAACTTTCAAAAATCCGTGGTTACAAACCAAAACACTTTTCATTTAATGTAGAAGGTGGACGATGCGAAAATTGTAAAGGGGAAGGGGAAATTGTAGTCGAGATGCAATTCCTTGCAGATGTCAAATTGCTATGCGAAGATTGCAAAGGCCAACGATTCAAACAGGAAGTACTTGAAGTAAACTATAAGGATCATACGATATTTGACATTCTCAATCTAAGCATTGAAGAAGCCATAGACTTTTTTGAAGACAATAGAGAAATAGTCAATAAGATAAAGCCGCTAGCAGACGTGGGTCTTGGCTACGTGAAACTTGGTCAATCTTCCAGTACATTATCTGGGGGTGAGGCGCAACGAGTCAAATTAGCCTCATATTTGGGCAAAGAAGCTAGAGGCAATCAGATACTTTTCATTTTTGATGAACCGACTACTGGCTTGCATTTTCACGACATACACAAGTTGCTATACGCTTTGAATGCTCTTGTAGAATGCGGACATTCTGTAGTTGTAGTTGAGCACAATATTGAGGTGATTAAATGCAGTGACTGGGTGATAGATCTAGGACCTGAAGGAGGCAAAAAGGGAGGTCAACTGATTTTTCAGGGTACACCAGAAAATTTAGCTAAATGCAAACATTCAGAGACTGGTAGGTATTTAAAAGAAAAGCTCTTCTAAACCGTTGTTTAAAAGAGCTTGCTGCATAAATTTCTGAATCTAAAAATTTATTTCTTTCCTCCAGAAAGTTCATCCTGAAGCTTTTTTAATTTACTCCATGAGCCAGAAGCCGCCAATTTGGCTTGTTTGGTCCATGTACCTGGATCATGCATGCTAAATTTATTACCTGCTTTATCCAGTATGCCTTTTAACGTATTTAAGTTGACGTCTGATAGTTGCTTAAAGGTATGAATTCCTGCTGTATTCAACAATTTTGAAATGGCTGGACCAACACCTTCGATCTTTCTCAAATCGTCTTTCTTTGACTTCCCTGCTGATTTTTTACTTTTTGATTTAGCAGACTTTTTAGAGGCGCCGGATTTGAAGGACTTGGTTGAGGTACTTGATTTGATTTCTCTTCTGTCCACAATCTTGGACTTTCCTTTTGTACGCTTTTCGCCTACAACTTTCTTTGACACTTGTACGGTACCCATGTTTGCCATCATTTTTTGAAGTGTGTCAAAATCAATGGACTTAACAACTTCTACCTCTTTGATGACTTCTTTAACAACCTCTTTTACGACTTGCTTAGGTTTTTTGGCTAATGCGTTCTGCAACTGCTTAATTCTAGCCTCCATCTGCTTCATATTCTTTGTAGAAGCAGTTAATTTTTGACCTGCTTTTTTCAGATCAGAAGAAATTTTGCCTGCGACAATCTTCGCCTTGGATGCTTCGCCTTTTGCTTTAGCTGCATCACTCATTGCTTTCTTAAGAGCAGCAGAAGCCTTTAATGCAGCCTTTTTAGCATTTGAAGTATCTGTATTTGCTTTCTTTAGCTGACTGGAAAATTTACCTGCTACAAGTTTAGCTTTAGCTGAATCACTAAGTGCCTTTTTGAGCGCATTTGAAGTTTTGCCCGATGATAACTTTGCTTTAGCCGAATCACTAAGTGCCTTTTTGAGCGTAGCTTCAGCCTTGAGCTGTGCTTTTTTAGCATTCGCTGCATCAGCATTGGCTTTCTTAAGCTTCGCATTGCTAGCTTTTTGAACAGCAGATAATTTTTTAGTCAAAGCGGAAATTTCCTTTACATCTTTTTTAAACACCTCTTTTATAAGGGTTACCTCTTTTAGCTTTTCTATAGGTACTTGTTTGATGACTTTGACCTCTTTAATTTTTGGTTTCTCTACGATCACCGCTACCTCTTTGATCACCTCTACTTCTTTGATCACCTGTACCTCTTTAATCACTTCTACAGGAACCTCCTTGATTACTTCAACTTTCTTTATTTTTTCTACGACCACTTGCACAGGCACCTCCTTAATGACTTCTACTTTTTTGATTTTCTCAATTTTGTTAGAAGACTTCACGACCTTATCCCTTTTCACCTTTACTTCCTTAATCACTGTTTTACCAGGGACCACAACAGCTACTTGCTCTTTGCTAGTTGCCTTTTTGATCGCTTGAGTTCTGAAAGCTGGATTTTCTTTCAAAATCGTTTCGTAGGCTTTTGTAGCCTTCGCCATAGATATACCTGCTTTTTTGCTGACTTTCTCTATTAACTTATGTTTTTCTATCATTTTGTTTGATTACTAGAAGTAGAATTAGTTTTTATTATTTACGGCCGCCTGATAATTTATCTTGCAGTTTTTCAAGCTTTGACCACTCACCCTTAGCAGCCAATCCTGCTTGCTGTGCCCAGGTTGATGGATCATGCATCTGAAATCTAGGTCCGGCTTTCACTAATATCGCCTTAACAACTGACACTTTGGCTTTGGACAATTTAACGAAGGAGTCAATGCCTCCTGCAATTAATAAGGATGATATTTTTGGTCCGATTCCTTCAATCTTTTTGAGGTCATCTTTTTTAGCTTTCCCTTTAGCTTTTGACTTTGAAACTACTTTTGATTTTGTTCCAGACTTAGCTTTCGTTCCAGCTTTCGCTTTTGACTTACTTCCTACTTTCGTTTTTGACCCTGCTTTTGATTTAGTCTTTGTTGCAGCTTTAGCTTTCGCTCCAGACTTTGCTTTTGGTTTAGACTTTGCTTTTGATCCTGCTTTGGCCTTGGATTTGACAGTCTTCTTTTTAACTGCCTTCTTCTTAGCTGCACTAGACACTTTGACTTCTCTTCTTGATACTTCTACTGTACCCATGTTCTCCATCATTTTTCTAAGAGAACCCATGTCTATAGATTTCACAACTTCCACCTCTCTGACAACTTCTACAGGAACTTCTTTAATAACTTCTATCTCTTTAATGACTTGAACTTGTTTCGGTTTTTTCGCCAATTCTGCTTTAAGTTTATCTATCTGCTTTTTCAGAGACTTGCCATCCGAAACTGCTGCACCTAAATCTTTGTTAGCAGACGAGTATTTGTTTTGAAGAGCTGCATATTTTTTATTTAATGCATTGATCTCTTTCTCGTCTTTGATTTCTTTAACTACTTCAACTTGTTTTGGCTTTTTCGCCAACTCAGCAACTAGTTTATCGATCTCTTTTTTATAGGACTTACCATCTGATACTGCTGAATTCAGATCTTTCGTGGCAGTTGAATATTTATTTTCCAGAGCTGCATACTTTGATGCTAAGGCTTTTATTTCCTTCTCATCTTTGACTTCCTTCACTACTTCGACTTCTTTTGGTTTTTTCGCCAGTTCAGCTTTGAGTTTATCAATTTCAGATTGGTATGACTTACCATCTGTAACTGCAGAATTCAAATCTTTTGTGGCAGTTGAATATTTGCCCTCAAGGGCTGCATATTTAGCATTTAGAGCATTGATCTCTTTCTCATCTTTTACCTCTTTAACCACTTCAACTTCCTTTATTACTTCTACCGGTACTTCTTTAAC